>NZ_BCPZ01000178.1:0-163 GCF_001950615.1 Candidatus Protochlamydia sp. W-9 | reverse complement strand
ATTACCTCCTTTAGCTCCCGCTGCATGAGGATCCACTTGACAATGCGAAGCATCTATCACAAGCCATTCATAATCTGGATCGTCAATCAGCACCTCAAGCAACCTTTCCCAGACTCTCTGATTGCGCCATCGGATAAATCGCCGATGAGTATTGCTCCAACCA
>NZ_BCPZ01000177.1:0-152 GCF_001950615.1 Candidatus Protochlamydia sp. W-9 | reverse complement strand
AAAGCCTCTTTGAAAGTTCTTTCGAAATATATCCCTTATCACCAAATAGTTTTCCAAAAATCCCTTTCGACAAAGTTTCGGCAATAGAAACATCAGCGACATTTCCAGGAGTTAGCTGAAAAGCCAAAATTTCTCCTTTCTCATTGATCATG
>NZ_BCPZ01000176.1:0-208 GCF_001950615.1 Candidatus Protochlamydia sp. W-9 | reverse complement strand
TGCAGCAACAACTTGCTAAGATGCAGGAAGAGAAAGAGCAAAGACAACAGATGCCATTGCCTGAAACGAACCCCAAAGCAGAAAGTCGCAAGAGTCTCCAAGAGAGAGAAGAGGAACTATTAAGGCAAATTGGCTTAAAAGAGATCATCCGATTTGATAATCTAGAAGATACGAGTCATTTATCCTCATGCCTTGCAACCTTTTCTGA
>NZ_BCPZ01000175.1:0-433 GCF_001950615.1 Candidatus Protochlamydia sp. W-9 | reverse complement strand
CTCAACTAGGGTCTCGTCTGAGTCGTTTACTCAAGAATAAGAACGACTGTCTATTAGGAATCACAAAATACTCCAAAGATCCTGATTTTAGACAAATTCAAGCAATAGAGGAGCAACAGAAGAAAGAGCTATTAGAACGCACTCCAGAAGAGATTGCACTTCGTGCATCCATCGAGACACTTGCCGCTCTGGATATGCCGGCATTACAACCTAAGATAGAGGAAATGCAGCAACAACTTGCTAAGATGCAGCAAGAGAAAGAGCAAACACAACAGATGCCATTGCCTGAAACGGGCCCCAAAGCAGAAAGTCGCAAGAGTCTCCAAGAGAGAGAAGAGGAACTATTAAGGCAAATTGGCTTAAAAGAGATCATCCGATTTGATAATCTAGAAGATACGAGTCATTTATCCTCATGCCTTGCAACCTTTTCTGA
>NZ_BCPZ01000174.1:0-6262 GCF_001950615.1 Candidatus Protochlamydia sp. W-9 | reverse complement strand
AAGTTATTTTGACAAGTAATTTCTATATAAATTGTAGATTTTCTTTTTTTTATCGGATATACACAAAGGTAATAAAAATATTTTTTAGGTAGTTTATGGCAAATCCCTCCATTGTTTGGTTTCGACAAGATCTTCGTTTAGAAGATAATCCTGCTTTAAATGCTGCCGCTCAGAAAGGTGGGCCGGTCATTCCTGTATTTAATTGGGTTTTTAACCCAGAAAAAGAATGGCAATTAGGAGGTGCCAGTCAATGGTGGCTCTATTATTCTTTAATAAGTTTAAAAAATGATTTAAGTGAATTAGGTCTCTCTTTAATTATTCGAAAAGAAGATCCTTTAAAAAGTCTTTTAGAAATTGCTCACGAGACCGGAGCCGATACAATTTATTGGAATCGTCGTTATGAGCCTATGTTAATACAAGATGATGCTAAAATAAAAACAGAATTGCAAAAGCAGGGAATAAAAGCGCATAGTTTTAATGGGAATTTATTGTTTGAACCTTGGACCATTGCGAATAAACAAGGAAAACCTTTTCAAGTATTCACTCCATTTTGGAATCAGTGTTTAAAATTAAATGACCCAAAAATCCCTTTGCCCGTTCCACATTCGTTAAAAAAAATTGTAGGTCAACTTCAAACAGAGTCCATTGATTCTTTAAATCTATTACCTAAAATTAAATGGGATAAAGGACTTAAAGAAGTTTGGTCTCCCGGTGCTAAAAATGCTAAAGCTTTATTAAAAAAAGGATTAACAGGAGTTATAGATCAATACTTGGACATTCGCGATTTACCAGATCATGATGGAACATCCTTACTTTCTCCTTATTTGCATTTTGGAGAGATTTCTCCGCGCATGATTTGGCAGGCTGTCAAAGAAAATTCAACTTCGAAAGGAGCAGAGGGGTATTTAAGACAAATTGGCTGGAGAGAGTTTGCCCATCACTTACTTTATCATTTTCCAGAAACACCGCAAAAGCCATTAAGATCGCAGTTTAATTCCTTTTCTTGGAAAAATGATAAGCAAAATTTGAAAGCTTGGCAAAAAGGTCAGACAGGGTATCCTATTATTGATGCTGGGATGAGGCAACTTTGGAAAATAGGTTGGATGCATAATCGCGTCCGATTGATTGTCGGTTCTTTTTTAGTTAAAGATTTGATGACTCATTGGATTGAAGGAGCTAAATGGTTTTGGGATACATTAGTCGATGCTGATTTAGCGAATAATACAATGGGATGGCAATGGATTGCAGGCTGTGGTGCAGATGCAGCGCCTTATTTTCGTATTTTCAATCCTATTACGCAAGGTGAGAAATTTGATCCCGAAGGAAATTATGTCAAGAAATGGGTTCCAGAATTAATTAATCTTCCCAAGAAGTGGCTACATCAACCTTGGGAAGCTCCTGAAGAAATATTGAGACAGTCAGGAATTGAATTAGGAATAAACTATCCCAAACCTATAGTCAATCATGCGAAAGCTAGAGAAGAAGCTTTACAGGCTTACGCTCGCTTATAATTAAGATCTTTTAATAGTCTTTTGAAAGATTTATTAAAAACCGGAAAATAAACTTAGTTTTGACTGGAAAAGAATTAAAATGAAAATATTAGTTACAGGTTCGTCTGGCCTTATAGGATCAGCTTTGATTCCTTTTTTAAAATTGGGCCAACATCAGATTGCTAAACTTGTTAGAAAAAAAACTGGTTTAAAATCAGGTGAAATAGCTTGGGATCTTGAAAAAGGAATTATCAATCCAGAGTTATTGGAAGGAGTAGAGGCTGTCATTCATTTAGCGGGCGAAAATATTGCTTCCATTTGGACAGAAAAGAAAAAAAAGCAAATCTTAGAAAGTCGTGTTAAGGGAACAAAACTTCTTTGCCAAAATCTAATCCGCTTAAAATCCCCCCCAGAAGTTTTAATTAGCTCTTCTGCCATTGGTTATTACGGAGATCACTCAGATCAGATTCTGACAGAGCATAGCCCTAAGGGGCAGGGATTTTTAGCAGACGTTTGTCAGCAGTGGGAAGCGGCTACTCAATCTGCGACGGAGGCAGGAATTCGAACAGTTTTCTTAAGAACGGGAATCGTTTTAAGTACTCAAGGAGGAGCTTTAAAAAGTATGCTAACTCCTTTTAAATTGGGTTTAGGTGGAGAGTTGGGATCAGGAAAACAATATATGAGTTGGATTTCAATAGATGATTTGATTGGGATTATTTATTACGTGATTAGGCAAAAGGAATTGCAAGGAGCGATTAATGCTGTCAGCCCTAATCCAGTAACAAATCGAGAATTTACAAAAATACTTGGAACCGTATTACATCGACCTACTTTTTTTAAAATTCCCACATTTGTTTTAAAATGGATAGTAGGAGAAATGGCTGAAGAGGTATTGTTGAAAAGCCGAAGAGTGATTCCAGAGATCTTAGAAGACAAGGGTTTTCGTTTCGATCACCCTAACTTAAAAGAAGCTTTACAGTCCATACTAGCTTTCTAGTGAATAATCAATACCAAAACATAAAATATCGGATAATTTGGTATTGAAGAGTGGTTCGCCTATATTTCTTCTCTTGATAGTTGTATAGCTAAATCTAAATCTAAATCTGCTGTTTCTATTAAGCTAAGAGTTTGCTGATTAAGAAATTTTTCTAGTTTTTGTAAACTATATGTTTGCGCTAATTGGCTTAAAATGCTGATTTTAGTTTCCTCACATTGTTTTGCGATGGCAATTAATTTTTCCTCAAACAATTTTTTCCCTTTTTCATCATTTAATTTTTCAGCTAAGAAAAACATGTCGGTTGCATTATCTAAACTAAATTGCGAATGAATATGATTAATTAATTTATGAAAATAAATAGCTGGAAAATCTAAACATTCTGGACGTACCAATTCAGCAACTTGTCCAGCAACCTTCCAATCCAGATCTTCTTTAAAAGAACGACACTTGAATAAATCGATTAAAACAGTTACCGCTTCTACCGTTGCGCATTGATGAATTAAGGTTGTTCCCTCATTCTCACCACGTAAAACTTTTCTAAAGTAACTAGATTGAGTTGTTAATAAATTTTTAGAGGTTTGGAAAGAAATACCCTCTGTTTGGTCATCAGTTTGAAATAATAGGGTAAAATTTTCAGTATTAATATTAGGTTGACTTGGATCAACCTGGATTGTGATAGAAGTAAATTCTGTTTGAAAAATCACTTTTGGATAAATAGTTCTCAATAAAGAACAATTTTCTAGTTTTGTTTTGCCAACAACGATTTGATTTAAAGAATTTAAAATTTTCGGTTCGATTTTACCGGCAAGGATTTCATCATCGAAAGCTTTTTCTGTAATTTGTGTACATCCTTTTAGATTGAGAATGGAAATATTTAAGCGTTGAGGATTATCAACTAAGCAATGATATTCATCCAATTGTTTTTGATCTACATTTAAACGGGTAAGTAGTTGACTTAAGTCCTTATCTGTTAAAGTAGTGCAACCTTCTAAATCAATGCGATTGAGATGATGCAAGGGTTGGTTCTCATTTAAAATTTGTTCAAGTGTTTTATTTTTTAAATCTTTATCCCTAATTTTTAATGAAAGTTTCTCAAAAATAAGATTTTTACTTAAAAATTGTGTGTATACCCAAACATCATCAGCAGAAATTCCTGTATCCGAAATATCTATAATTAACTGAGAGTTTGCAATAAGGTAGTAACTATTTTCCAAAAATTGGATATTAATTCCTAAGCATCCACACAGGTCTATTTTTTCTATTTGAGGGCATTTTGTTATTAATGCCCGAATTCCCGTACCGGTCAAACTTGGACAGTTACGCAAACTTAATTCTTTTACATTAGGAAACTTTTCAACAAAGCTTACAAGATTTGAATCGTTTAATTCTCCGATACTGTCCGCAATGATTGATTGAACACTGGCTTGTGGTTGTAGATGCATATAATGATTGTCATGAAGCCATAGAACAACACTTTCAGGATCTAAAATTAAGTGATTAGGAGCAAATACGTGCGATTCTCCTCCTTGAGCAAGTGCAATTTGAAGAGTAGTGGCTGCCAAAGGAAGTCCTGTATAAAGAGCCATTGCGTAAGGTCTTGTCAGGGGCTGGTTTGCATAGAAACGGATAATTGCTTGTGGATCTGTAAATGTTGGCAATTGACTAAGCGAATAACTTCCTAGTGAAAGAGGAGGAAGGCTTAAAATTTTTAAAGAATTGAGCTTGGTTAAGAAAAAAAGCGCGTCTGTTGAAAGTTTTCCATTGTGAAGGACAAGTGTATGAAGAGAATTTAACAATCCTTCACTATAAATTTTCTCTAAGTCTAAAGTAGTAAAATCGCTCTGGTCCAGTGTTAATTGTTCCAAATAAATGAATTGAGGAAGTAGATGGTGTGCAAGCTCGAGAGGATAGCCCGATAAATCCACGTAAGATTGAGAAAGAATAGTACAAGGGATATCAATGTCTTTAGGTTGTTGAGAAGCAAATAAGCATTGCCGCATGACATCTAACGTTGGGCACAGCTGGAGCAATTGAGAAAAATACTTTGCTTCAATAGAGGCTTTTTTATGCAATTTTAAAGTTAACGATTTAAGATGAGGAAGTGAAAGTTGGGAAAGATTTTCAATTACATATTTTTCCTGTTCTTCTGATAAATTCATTTTGTTAAAATCTAAAATTTCTAAATCTGTTAAGGAAATAGAAGAAATTCTTTCTTTTAGCATAAGTAAATCTTTAAATGTGTCAAAAGTAAAGCATTCAAACTCGCATCGAATTTCTAAGGAAAGAGGCGTATAGTCTGCATGGGACTCTAAAAATTGTTTAAAATAGTTTAGTTGCTTATTGTCAAATTTAATGTGTCGTGGTTTTTGAAGGACTTGTCGTTCAGGAATTTTGCGATCAGATGAATCTGTAAAGACAAAATTCTGAATGTTACCAAGTTTTTGTAAACCAAATTTTAAAAACTCGGTTGAAGCTTTCCAATCGTCTGCTAGAACTGTTCCTGTTAAATCAATCGTTGAACCTTGAAAAAACAATGTTTTAAGTTTTAGAATTAATTCAAAAACTTCACGGCTGATGCCTGTTTCAGTTATAAAAGAGTCTTTGTAGGGTTTCAATTCTTTGAAAAATGTCAAACGAACAAAATCTTTACAAATCTTTTTTAATAACCGCATAAACTGACTATGATTCGCATCCTTTAAAGATTCCAAAGACTCTTTAGTTTCTAAACTTAATTTCGATAAATAAGTTTTAATGCGTTCAATAGATTTTTGTGATTGGTCTATGTCGAGGCAATTTTCACCCTTAACTTTTGTATCGTGGACTAATTTTTTTGTTTTTTTTCTTAATTCATTAATTTCTGAGCTAGGTATTCTAGTTGTTTCTTGGGGTAAATGTTCAGTTTCCATCTCGGTATTTGGTGAAGTTTTCATGTGGAAAGGAGTAGAAGTTTGAGGAAGCATTGAAGAGGAATTAGGAGAAATGGAATTTGGACTAGAGGATGTAACCTGTGTTGGAGAATCTGTGAGACGGCTTGAAGGTAGAGGAATTTGTGGCGGAGCTGGAGGGAGATGAGGTAAAGTTTTCAAAATAGAAATACGGTTATTTAATTCGCTATGATATTTTTTATGCGCTTGTTGTGTTTGCTTTTCAGCGGCTTCAATTCCATTTGCAAATAAGCAAGGAAGAATAAATTTAAAAATGGCAGGGGAATAATGCTCCAATTTTTTTAGAAACCACCGTTTCCAAGTATTTGTGTGACTGCAATATCTGGCATAAAATTTTTCTCCGTCGCAAAGGAGTAATTGTAAATGATCAATATTTTTCAAATTTGTTGCATGAGTACAAATTTGAGCAGAAGCCATCGCGTAAATTTGCGAAAGAGGAATTTCTTTTTTATTTGTCTTAGTGATTTTATTCCCTTTTATACCAATATAGAGATTAGATTTAAGAGCTTCATTAAATTGTTGATGGATATTTTGCAGTGAAATACTCATAAAGACCTTCTATAGTAAAATTCATATTAAAATGAATAAAAGGTTTATTGAAACATAAGCTTGTTAATATTTTATAAAGGAATATAGGTTTTTATTTATAATAAAATTTAATGATAATAGAATGAAAATAATTTGAAGAAACTTAAAATTTGTTCTTAGGATAAAAATTCCTTGGAGATAGAAGGAGTGCAATTTTTAATAGATTTTTAGAAGGTCAACACAAGGTCAACCTGATTTTTATTTATGGAAATAAATTTTTAGAGGAAATTAGGTCTATAAAA
>NZ_BCPZ01000173.1:0-168 GCF_001950615.1 Candidatus Protochlamydia sp. W-9 | reverse complement strand
AGGAATAAAAAGGTTCTTCTTTAAATAAACAAAGCGGCTATAACTAATTAAGTTTGGAAATTCTTTAACTAAGTATTTGGTAACATACCCATAAAAGTGCTTAAATGTTCGATAATTTGATTGATGAAATAAAATGACAATTGTCATCATTTCTGGTATCGATAATTC
>NZ_BCPZ01000172.1:0-276 GCF_001950615.1 Candidatus Protochlamydia sp. W-9 | reverse complement strand
AGTCTTTGGTAGTAAGCTTCATGCCAATGCCAAGCCTGATCCGGATCAAGCGCATCAGCTCGTTGTCTGGAAACGAGATGATGCACGAAATGAGCGATCCAGGGCTTGAGATTTTCTATTGTATCAGGGTGCAGCTCCTCTTCGTAATAAGCCCCTCGAAGGAGATCGATTTTTTGAAAATGAGAGTCTAGCTTAGAAAGGCAAGACTTTAATTGGTGAGAGTCTAGATTAAAGAGGCAAAACTTTAATTTGCGGTAAAGAGGGCGCAGGACTAGC
>NZ_BCPZ01000171.1:0-276 GCF_001950615.1 Candidatus Protochlamydia sp. W-9 | reverse complement strand
AGTCTTTGGTAGTAAGCTTCATGCCAATGCCAAGCCTGATCCGGATCAAGCGCATCAGCTCGTTGTCTGGAAACGAGATGATGCACGAAATGAGCGATCCAGGGCTTGAGATTTTCTATTGTATCAGGGTGCAGCTCTTCTTCGTAATAAGCCCCTCGAAGGAGATCGATTTTTTGAAAATGAGAGTCTAGCTTAGAAAGGCAAGACTTTAATTGGTGAGAGTCTAGATTAAAGAGGCAAAACTTTAATTTGCGGTAAAGAGGGCGCAGGACTAGC
>NZ_BCPZ01000170.1:0-4294 GCF_001950615.1 Candidatus Protochlamydia sp. W-9 | reverse complement strand
GAGAGGTGTATTATGCAAGTTAAACATTTAGTTCAACATGGAAATAGTAAAGCCATTGTCATTGACAAATCAATTTTACAAGCTGCAGGGCTTGACGAAAATTGTTTGTTTCAAATAGTTGTAGATTCAAATACAGGTGTTACTATTCAATCGGTAAAACCAGTAAACAGCAAATTTGAAGAAGCTAAGAAATATGTTTTTAATGAATATGCTGAACTTTTCAAGAGATTAACTGATCGATGATTTTTTTTCTTCAGCTGATAAATCTTCTTTCACATTTTTAGGATATAAGACAATGAGATAGAGCTTGCTCTTTTCTGGAATATCTAAATAGTCAACCCTAAAGCCCCCTCTTTTTCCTTTATTCATACTTTTTAATCGAGTTTTCCTTAGGCCCGACAAACCAGGGATAACATCACCTTCTTGAGGATTTTTAATTAGTTTCCAATTGTTACAATTTTTCGGATATAATTGAAATAATCCATATTTTTGTATCAGAGGAAAAAACCATCCTATTAATTTTTTTTATGCTGTTTTTTGAGAAATTGTATTTCTTTATTTATAATGTCATATCTTTGAAAAAATCTGCGTTTGATCCGCAGTTTGTAGATTTCATTGCTCTTCTCTGCTTGAATTAGAACAATTAATCTATCCAATTAGATCAGTTTATTGGAATAGCCTTACCTATTTAGCACTACCAAAAAATGCTATTTAACAAGCAACCTTAATAAGAAGATTTACTGATAATAGTTATGCTTTTTACCCTTTTCATGATAAAATCCCTCATTTCTCAATAAAATAATAAAACGTGTAAACTGATCAGAATTTATGATTGCATTAATCGAATTAACAATGCGTTTTGGCGCTAAAATTCTTTTTAAACAAGTGAATCTTCAATTTAATCCAGGAAATCGATACGGATTGATTGGGGCTAATGGGTGTGGAAAATCTACTCTAATCAAAATTTTGACGGGAGAGATTTGTGCTGATGCAGGTCACGTGGCCATCCCTCAACAGCTTACTCTTGGTTCTTTAAAACAAGATCACTATTTGTATGAAAATGAACGGGTAATTGATGTTGTGTTAAGAGGAAAACAGTTATTATGGCGCAGCTTAGAAGAAAAAAAACGCATTTTACAGCGAGAACCATTTACAGACGATGATTGCCAAGCTCTTTCTCGTTTAGAAAAAATAATCGAGGATCAAGATGGATACACTGCTGAAGGAGAGGCGGCAAAATTACTAGAGGGATTAGGAATTCGAGAAGGATCTCACCAAAAGCCCTTACATTTTTTATCGGGGGGCTATAAGCTCCGGGTTCTTCTCGCTCAGCTATTTTTTGGTAAACATGCCATTTTAGTGTTAGATGAACCGACTAACCACCTAGATCTATATTCCATTAAATGGCTAGAAGGTTATTTACGCAATTTTCCTGGTACATTAATTGTGACATCTCATGATCGAGATTTTCTTAATAATATTTGTACGCATATTGCAGATGTCGATTATGGGACAATCAAAATTTATAAAGGAGATTATGAAACTTTTGCTAAACAGAAAAAGCAAGATCTTGAGCAAAAAGAAGCAATGCTCACTAAGCATGATAAGCGTCGAGAAGATTTACAAGGCTTTATCGATCGCTTTGGAGCTAAAGCGACAAAGGCTCGACAAGCGCAATCCAAAGCTCGTTTGGTTGAAAAAATAGAAGATGAAATGGATAGTTTAAATCTTCTTCCGACTTCTCGACTTTATCCAAATTTGAATTTTGTACCCGAAAGAGCTTCTGGTGTTACTGTTCTTAAAGCTAAAAATCTCTATAAAACTTATGGATCCAAAAAAGTTTTGGAGAATGTTTCATTTGAAATAGAACGAGGAGATCGTTTGGCGATTATTGGTCCCAATGGAATTGGGAAATCGACTTTACTGGAAATATTGACAGATCATGCCCAACCCGACCAAGGAGAATTTGATTGGGGATTTGCGACTCAAATTGCTTATTTTCCTCAAGACCATGCAAGAGAAGTGCAAGGTGATTTGAACTTGCTTGATTGGCTGGGTCAATTTGATCGGATCAAAACTCAAGAGCAGATCAGAGACCTTTTAGGTCTCGTTAAATTCTCAGGGGATACAGTTAAGCAGCCTATTCATACACTAAGTGGAGGCGAAACAGCCCGGTTGATTCTTGCTAAAATGATGCTGTTAAAACCTAATGTTTTGATTTTTGATGAGCCGACAAATCACCTGGATTTAGAAGCTATTGATGAATTAACGAAAGCTTTGCAAAATTATTCAGGAACTCTTTTGCTTGTTAGCCACAACCGTTATTTTGTTTCACATATTGCTAATCGCATTTTGGAAATTAACTACCAAAAAATAGAAGATTTTAAAGGAAGCTATCCTGAGTACGTAGAAAAGCAAGAAAAAGATCATTTATCCAAACCAAAGGCTTTGAGTCAACGTTACGCACATGAAGAAGCAAAAACAAATTCTTTGTCAACTTATCAAGAGCAAAAACGTCTAAAAAGTTTGAAAACTCAACTAAAGAAGCGAGTATTTTTAGCAGAAGAAGAGTGTCATAAAATTGAAGAAAAGATTAAAGAAATTGAACAAATTATGACTTCTGAAAGGTTTTATCAAATATCAACACGAGAAAAACAGCTAGAATATACTCAAGAAAAACAATTACTGGAGAATGCATTAATAACTTCTATGGAAAAATGGGAAACAGCAAGTTTGGAATTGCAGCAAAGTGAAGCTGAAGATGAGTGATAAATCTTTGACTATTGTGGTTGTGGGAGGAGGGGCTGCTGGTTTTTTTGGAGCCATTTCTTGCGCCCATCATTTTCCTCAACATCAAGTCATTCTTTTAGAAAAAACGCGTCAACCGCTTGCTAAGGTTCGCATTTCAGGAGGGGGGCGTTGTAATGTGACGCATGCCTGTTTTGATCCTTCTATTTTGATTAAATCTTACCCAAGAGGAAGTCAAGAATTGAGAGGGCCTTTTACTCGTTTTCAACCGAAAGATACGATTGAATGGTTTGAAAATAGAGGAGTGAAACTCAAGGTAGAAGAAGATGGTCGTATGTTTCCGGTGACAGATCAGTCAGAAACAATTATTGCTTGCTTGCAGCAAGCTGCTCGAGAAGCTCGTATAGATATTCGGCTTGAAAGAGCTGTCCAAAGAATTATTAAAGAGGAAAAAGAATTTATCCTACATCTTTCTAATGAAGAAATTTTAATTTGTGATAAATTGTTAATGGCAACCGGAAGCGCTCCGAAACTTTATCCCTTACTGGAAGAGTTAGGACATACCATCATCCCTCTCGTTCCCTCCCTTTTTACCTTTAATGTACCTGATTCTCCCTTGTTAGATTTAGCCGGCGTTTCATTACCTTTCGCGCAAGTTCGCCTTGTCGATGAAGGAATCATGCAGCAAGGCCCACTTTTACTCACACATTGGGGCTTTAGTGGGCCAGCGGTTCTTAAGCTCTCAGCTTGGGCAGCTCGTGAACTTCACACTTTAAATTATAAAACCAAAATGGAAATCAATTGGCTTCCAAATTTATCTGAAGAAGAGATTAGGCAGACTTTCTCAAAAATGAAGCGAAGCAACCCTGCTAAGTTAGTAATGTCGGAATCCTTGTTCGAATTACCTAAACAATTGTGGAAGAGGCTTGCTCAATTATCTAGTATTGATGCTGATTTAAGATGGGCGATGCTTTCCAATAAACACCTTTCTTCTTTCATAACCTATTTGCGCGCTAGCCCATTTTTAATTCAGGGCAAAACTACTTACAAACAAGAATTTGTCACGTGCGGTGGGGTGGCTTTAAATGAAGTCAATTTTAAAACACTTGAAAGTCGCCGTTGCCCCCATCTCTTCTTTGCTGGAGAAATTCTCAACATCGATGGGATCACTGGAGGATTCAATTTCCAAAATGCCTGGACAACCGGATGGATTGCTGGTTGCTCAATGGGAATGCCGACATCCGTCATTTAATTTTCTGCTTCTTTTTTTAAAATTTTTTCTCCTTTTTAGCGATTATAAAGAAAATTTAAAACCAAAATTATTTACTAAAAATTATAGACGTAAAAAAATTTATTCGTTCAACAATAATTACCCAAAACTATTATCAAAAATAAAGTGCCTATTCTTAAACTTAAACTATATTTATTTTTTAGTTTTAAATTTGATTTAAAATTAATTTTATAAATAATAAATATAGAATCAATCAATGATAAATAATTCACAATCAATTCCTTAAAATAAGTTTTTATTAATTAATTATTTAAC
>NZ_BCPZ01000169.1:0-154 GCF_001950615.1 Candidatus Protochlamydia sp. W-9 | reverse complement strand
CTTTAAATAAACAAAGCGGCTATAACTAATTAAGTTTGGAAATTCTTTAACTAAGTATTTGGTAACATACCCATAAAAGTGCTTAAATGTTCGATAATTTGATTGATGAAATAAAATGACGATTGTCATCATCTCTGGTATCGATAGTTCAGGT
>NZ_BCPZ01000168.1:0-275 GCF_001950615.1 Candidatus Protochlamydia sp. W-9 | reverse complement strand
TGTTTCTTTTTATGCGTTTATTGTGGCAAACATCTATCGACGTAGAATCAATAAAAGCAATTCCTGTGATTTCTCCTCTTTTGTCCAAAAGATAAGCAAATAGAGGAATAAAAAGGTTCTTCTTTAAATAAACAAAGTGGCTATAACTAATTAAGTTTGGAAATTCTTTAACTAAGTATTTGGTAACATACCCATAAAAGTGCTTAAATGTTCGATAATTTGATTGATGAAATAAAATGACGATTGTCATCATCTCTGGTATCGATAGTTCAGGT
>NZ_BCPZ01000167.1:0-144 GCF_001950615.1 Candidatus Protochlamydia sp. W-9 | reverse complement strand
AAAGTTTCGGCAATAGAAACATCAGCGACATTTCCAGGAGTTAGCTGAAAAGCCAAAATTTCTCCTTTCTCATTGATCATGAGATGCAATTTAAACCCGAAAAACCACCCTGAAGTTGTTTTTCCTCTTTTTGCTAACCCTTTA
>NZ_BCPZ01000166.1:0-240 GCF_001950615.1 Candidatus Protochlamydia sp. W-9 | reverse complement strand
GCCAATAAGTCGCGACCGTTGATAGGGCTCCTGCGGCAAGAAAGGACCAGACAGGACCAACGCTTCCTTCCCTGTGAAGCTTGCCTCTACCGGAGAAACAGGCGCTCATAAAAACCAACTCTGAGTGAAGAGTAAGCGCCGCAATCTCTTGCGCATGGAGATAGCCTTTGGGATGAATTTCGTCGGGAGCAAGCTTAAAAAGCCCTTCAAAAACGGAGTGCAGATCGAGCTTTTCTTCAG
>NZ_BCPZ01000165.1:0-143 GCF_001950615.1 Candidatus Protochlamydia sp. W-9 | reverse complement strand
ATATACCCCTTATCACCAAATAGTTTCCCAAAAAACCCTTTCGACAAAGTTTCGGCAATAGAAACATCAGCAACATTTCCAGGAGTTAGCTGAAAAGCCAAAATTTCTCCTTTCTCATTGATCATGAGAGGCAATTTAAACCC
>NZ_BCPZ01000164.1:0-545 GCF_001950615.1 Candidatus Protochlamydia sp. W-9 | reverse complement strand
TTTTTAGAAATTTCAATATTTTCTTCAAGATTTTTATTTACAAACACAAATTTAATATATTTATTCCCAAGACGCTTTCCTATATCTTTTTCTGTTGTTTATCCTCATAAAAACCAATAGAAAAACAATTTACATTACCCTTTCCAGCATAAAAAGGTCGCATAGTGCTGAAAAGAAGGACCAGCTTTTAACTCCAAAAACTTTCAAATATCCTCATTTCCCATTTTTAAAAAATAGAATCTGCCTTCTATATAAGGTTCAATAGTTTTAATCACTTATTTAGCCCTTGCCTTCTTAAAATAACATGTTTTAAATTAGTAAACTGAATTTTGGATTTATCCCTTTGATATGGTAAATACTTCAAGACTTGTTTCAAAAGCCTCTTTGAAAGTTCTTTCGAAATAACCCCCCTTATCACCAAATAGTTTCCCAAAAAACCCTTTCGACAAAGTTTCGGCAATAGAAACATCAGCAACATTTCCAGGAGTTAGCTGAAAAGCCAAAATTTCTCCTTTCTCATTGATCATGAGAGGCAATTTAAACCC
>NZ_BCPZ01000163.1:0-143 GCF_001950615.1 Candidatus Protochlamydia sp. W-9 | reverse complement strand
ACTTCTGACAGTTGATAATAATCAGCTAGTTGAATGAAAGAAAGGATATCTTCCAAAGGAACAAAAGAAATAGAATATTCCAGGCAATCGAGCAGATGAGTAAACTCTTTTTGCGTTAAAGCAAGAGGATTTTGAAGGGTTTC
>NZ_BCPZ01000162.1:0-210 GCF_001950615.1 Candidatus Protochlamydia sp. W-9 | reverse complement strand
GGAGTTAAACAGTTCCAATTTTTGGGATTTATACGCCTCAATCAACTGTTTTTCTAATTTTTTCCCAACTTCTGACAGTTGATAATAATCAGCTAGTTGAATGAAAGAAAGGATATCTTCCAAAGGAACAAAAGAAATAGAATATTCCAGGCAATCGAGCAAATGGGTAAACTCTTTTTGCGTCAAAGTGAGAGGAACTTGAAGGGTTTC
>NZ_BCPZ01000161.1:0-187 GCF_001950615.1 Candidatus Protochlamydia sp. W-9 | reverse complement strand
GGGATTTATACGCCTCAATCAGCTGTTTTTCTAATTTTTTCTCAACTTTTGACAGTTGATAATAATCAGCTAGTTGAATGAAAGAAAGGATATCTTCCAAAGGAACAAAAGAAATAGAATATTCCAGGCAATCGAGCAGATGAGTAAACTCTTTTTGCGTTAAAGCAAGAGGATTTTGAAGGGTTTC
>NZ_BCPZ01000160.1:0-187 GCF_001950615.1 Candidatus Protochlamydia sp. W-9 | reverse complement strand
GGGATTTATACGCCTCAATCAGCTGTTTTTCTAATTTTTTCTCAACTTTTGACAGTTGATAATAATCAGCTAGTTGAATGAAAGAAAGGATATCTTCCAAAGGAACAAAAGAAATAGAATATTCCAGGCAATCGAGCAAATGGGTAAACTCTTTTTGCGTCAAAGTGAGAGGAACTTGAAGGGTTTC
>NZ_BCPZ01000159.1:0-84731 GCF_001950615.1 Candidatus Protochlamydia sp. W-9 | reverse complement strand
CCATTTTGACCTCTCATGTCATATTAAACATTAGCTTGGGAAAACAAATGTTTTAAATGATGCAGAGGTCCTTTGTCATTTAAATTTTATTCTTCTTATTTATTATCAAAGAGATAAATTCAAAATTCAGGTTAATAATTTAAAACAGATCAATTTTTTTTAATCCTAGTCTATTGATTTTTACGGTTAAAGATGACATGTTAACCGAAGGAAAAGGTTTGAAAAAGAGCGCATCAAGGACTAATCAGTCAAAGAGGTATTTATTGGCAAAGAGGTATTGGTAAAAATCTTTATCAGCTGCAATTTTCAACTTAAAAATGTAAAAACACTTCAAATCAATATTTTTTTGATTATGATAAAATTTTTTAAACTTGATAAAATATCATCATGCAAACATCCATTACTAAAAGGCCTCGCAACGTTGGCCCTTTTCAAGCAGCAGCTCTCTTATATGGAGACTGGGGAACAAGTAAAGCCTATGTCATTGGATTGGCATTTGCGATAGCAGGTTATAGTTCATTTTGGCTGATTTTAGCTGTTTGTGTGTTAATTGCTTTTGTAGGAATTAACTATATTACGATTTGTAAATTTAGCCCCACAGGAGGGGGAGTTTATGCTTCAGCGAGAAGAAAATCGGAAGTATTGGCTCTAATAGGAGCTTTTTTTTTAATTGCTGATTATCTCATCACTGCAGGACTAAGTTCTTTATCTTGTTTTGAATACCTAGGTGTAGAGCATCCCGCTTATTGGGCAATCGGCTCTATTGTGTGCATTGGAGCTTTTAATTTTTTTGGGCCGCGCCATACAGGTAATCTTGCCTTAGGAATTGCTATTTTTACTGTTATCACTGTTCTTATTTTAGCCCTTTTGTCTCTCCCTTTTTTGAAAGATGCGGTTGATTCTATCAAACCTCTTGAAGGGGGAATTCTCAAAAACTGGAGTAGTTTTGTGGGAATTATCGTTGCATTATCGGGTGTAGAGGCCATTGCTAATACAACAGGTGTGATGAAGCTTGATTTAGGCAGTTCAGATGCTCATCCTTCAGTACATCAGACATCTAAAAAAGCTATTTTATGGGTCATGATCGAAGTTTGCCTTTTTACAGGTCTATTTGGCCTTGCCATGAATGCAATTCCACATTTACAGTTTGTTGATGGTCATATTGTGACACCTGATGGAACCAATATTCGTGATGCGATGCTTCGTTATATGGGAAATTATTTTGTAACGAATCAATGGGGATCTGAGTCGATTGGTTATTTTGTTGGCTATGCTATTAGCTTAGCTTTTGCCATTTTGCTCCTTTCTGCGGTTAATACTGCTATTAATGCCCTGATTTCATTAATGTTTGTGATGTCTCGTGACGGAGAAATGCCCACTGTATTTCAAAAACTTAATGCCTTTGGAGTTCCTATTGTTCCACTCTTAATTGCAACAGGTGCTGCTTCGTTTGTTCTTATTTTTGTACATGATGTTGCTGCTTTAGCAGATCTTTATGCTGTGGGATTTGTAGGAGCCATTGCGACTAATCTAGGCGTTAATGCTTATGATTCCACAATTCCCATGAGTAAATGGGAGAGAAGTTTCATGTTGTTAACATTTTTTGTGATGATTATCATTGAAATCACTCTTTTGATAGATAAACCTAACGCTCGCTTGTTTGCGATTTATATCATGGCTGTTGGTTTAGTGTTACGCGCATTGGTGATTGAACATCGGCAAAGACAGTGGGCATCAAAAAAGGTAACCCTAAAGCATGCCTCACTATACACTGATGATACGCGAGCTTCTTTACATCATGGAGCAATTTTATGTGCTGTTCGAACCATAGGCAAAACGTTAAATTTTTCTCTTCAAGAAGCCAAAAAACAGGGTCAACCTCTTTATATCTTGTTTATTAGGGAACAAAAAATTGTGACAGATGAAGATAAAGATCGAACTTGGCTTGATGATCATGAGGCTTGCCGAATTTTTGATTATGCAAAAGAAAGCTCTCATGAAATGACAATTAAATTTCTTTATGTTGTGAGTGCTTCACCGGTTAACTCAATTGTCGATATGGCCGAAAAACTGCAAGTGTCTAGAGTTATTTTAGGTAGGCCACGACACAGTACGTTGTTACAGATGCTCAGAGGTAATATTGTGCAAGAAGTTTCTGAAGTTCTTACCCCCAATATTGACCTTTTAGTTATCTCTTAAAGTTTCGATATCCATTTAAATAAATATTTTTTGTAAAATTCATTTTTAGATAATTAATCCTAGAATTTGATTCTTCTCAAGAAACTCTATGCAGTTCAATGGCTCTTGTTTGAAACAACTTTAACAAACTTTCTTATTTTAAATATGTTAAACTTGTAATACGCTCTTCAAATTAATCCTATTCATTTGATTTTTGGAGACCGCAGTTCCTTATTTATGAAGCTAATTTGTTTTATCTTGATAAAGCATAAGTTCTAAAAGGATAGGAATAATTAAAGTTACAAATGTTTAAAAAGAATGCTATCAACTAGAATTTTGGGTTTTAGGTAGCGATTGACAACAGGCGATGTTGTTCTGTTAAATGGTATAAAGATATAGATCTAAAATTTAACTTATCTTTAAAGCACGTAATTAAAAGCAAACTTGGTAGGACAAGCCCACCAAAATAGTGTGTATCCTTTAAGCCGATTAAATCGCTAATGTGTCGCTGTTCCATTTTAGGAAGCCTTTTGGAAAACTAGACTCAGCTAATCATCTACCAAAACAATAAAATTTTTAATAAGCCATCCATTCAGCTTTCCGGATAAACAGTTAAACAACTTATTCTAATTAAAATGATTAAAATTATAACTATTTGTTTTTTGGGTAAAAAAATTTGATTTAAAAGAAATTGCTTGTTTTGATAGGGTCCAATCTAAGGGATGCTTTCATCACAAATAAGTGAAAACCCAAGCCAACGCTATAACCAATCGCCCTAGATTTTCCTGTAAAAATCTGAATGTAACTACTCACAAAAACTGTAGATGTCGTTAGAGATTCTTTATTGCTAAGACAGAAATTTACAAGAATAGAAGCTACATTGAAGTTAAGAGTTTGATTAATTGTTTATAACCTCCTATTGCTTATTATATTATCATTAGCCAGAACTTCCTAAATGACAGGATTGTAATCAAACGCTTCCATTCCCTTATCACTTATTTGGTTACCATCAAGATAAAGTAGTATAAGAGTATTATTGGAGGCAATAGCTTTCATTCCCTTATCACTTATTTGATTTTCTTTAAGAGAGAGTATACGTAGAGTCGTATTGACAGAAAGAGCGCGAGCAAGAGCTTTCACTCCCTTATCACTTATTTGGTTACCATCAAGATAAAGTGCATTCAGAGCCTTATTGTCGGGAAGAGCGCGAGCAAGAGCTTTCATTCCCTTATCGCTGATTTGGTTACCATCAAGATAAAGTGCATTCAGAGCCTTATTGTCGGGAAGAGCGCGAGCAAGAGCTTCCATTCCCTTATCGCTGATTTGGTTTGTGTTAAGAAAAAGTTCCCTAAGAGCCTTATTGGCGGGAAGAGCGCTAGCAAGGGCTTCCATTCCCTTATCACCTATTTGGTTACTATCAAGATAAAGTACCCTCAGATCCGTATTGAAAGCAAGAGCGCGAGCAAGAGCTTCCATTCCCTTATCGCTTATTAAGTTATTATCAAGTCTAAGTACCCTAAGAGCCGTATTAAAAGCAAGAGCCTGAGCAATTGCTTCGGCTCCTCTATCACTTATTTTCTGATTAGAAAGGTTAACAGAGGCGAACTTAGGATCATTCATATAAAGTTGGAGTAATATTCCGGAGTCAATTTCTAAATTTTTTATTTCTTTTAAGACTCTACGCACTCCCTCTTCTTTGGCTTTTTTTAGATCTAAGGCTGGACATCTTGTAAAACTTCCTTTGACATACGGAGCCGTTGTTTTGAAAAAGAGCATTTTTAAATGGGGATTTTTATCGGCTTTTAAGGTGTGTAAAAGAGGAGCATCTAGTTGAATCGAGACAAGTGCCTTGCACCTTCTAATTTGCAATTCTTCTAATTTGGCAAATTGCAAATAGATCGATGCGAAGGGAAAGTTTGATTTTTCAAGCGCGTGAAGCTGAGGACAACGGTTTAAATAGAGCGTTTTGAGGTTAGGAGAGCACTTTTCAATTTCTTGAAGGGTTTCTAATTTAATAAGTGGGCATCCGCTTACATTTAAATAGTCGAGTTCAACATGCAAGAAAGGTTTTAACGTGGTCAGATCTAAAACGGCGCAGTTCATCAGAGTGACTTTTCGGGGTTTAAGATCTTTATTGTTCATTAAAAAGATTAAGGCATGTAACACAAAGCGTTGCCGCTCTCGATCAATTGTTTTTCCTTTAACCATCTTTCTAAAATCTGCTTCAATCCATTCTTCTTCTTTGTTTGTCCCGAACGCAATATTTGAGGTGCAACGGCTTAATGTAAACGTAAAAAGTTCGCTTTGGGCTTTTTCAGGAGAGTATTCTTCACGTTGTTGGATTTCTTCAAACGTCGGGGGCTTGCCAAAGCTGGCTGCGTCGGCTTGGGCGGAAGTGAGAGAAATCTCTACATTGCGATTGATGGCTTGTTGTAGTCTCTGTTTGGGATCTAAACTGCTAGCAACGGCTTGCTTATATTTATGATGAACCCAGCGATCTAGGGTTTGCTTTTGACTGTCACGCAAGCTGACGAGATAGGATAAAAGATCAATAGCTGTAAGCTTCTTTTTGTTTGTTAAGGCTTGGCGCAAGCAGTCTTGCAGATGGTAAAATTGAATGAATAGATTCGTTACCGTTCCGCTGCGCAAAAGAAGCGTTCCTTTAAAACAATCTTGCGGGTTTATTTCATATAAAATTTTTTCCTCTTCGGGGGTAAAGAGGTGAAGGGAACGATAGTTTTCGTCTTTTTGGATTAAATCTTCAAGCCAACTATTGAGGATGAGATTAGGATCTAAACCGAGAAACGCTTGCAATACTTCAGGATCTAGACGGTATTTAGCATGTAAGCAAAAAAGAGCGGAGGAAAAATGGACCTTATGGCCGAGGAAATGGTGGATGACAGGTTCGACAAAAGAAACATCGTTATCCACGCAGAAAATACGCTGCGTCTGTTCTTCGACGACATAGTTCGAAAAGCGGCCATCCCCTGGCCGCGTCAATACGGCACAAAGGCAAGCCCAGGTCAATTGTTTGATGTCTAATTGGTCAACATTTTCCAACGTCTGTCCTTGTATTGTTTTGGAAATCAAAACGGGATAGATCCTTGTTTTTCCTTTCACTTCGACTTCAAAGCGTGCCAGTTCAGTTGGAGGACTCTGATGCCCCGCAATGCGTGCCGTCAGTGCATGGATGGCATATTCCAGCAGAGGATGGGTTGGTTTTTGTTTAAAATGCAACTGGTAGCTGCCATAAGAGGCGCTTGCAACGGGGTGAAAGCTTTCATATTGCCGTTTGAGGTTTCCCGTTTCCTCTAAAATTTGTTCACAAACGGCTTGCTTGAGATACCGTGTATGTGGCACTGCCGGGCAGCGGATCTTGGCTTGAAAGAGGCCTTCTGGATGGTCAGTTGTCATCGCTAGAATCGCTTGTTGGAACTGCTCTTCTTCTAAACGGTGGCTTTGTCTAACTCCACTTGGATTGGGAATAGAGGCGAGATGGGCGCTTAAGGCAGCCAAGTTTTCCTTCGGGGGATAGCTACCTAAGACTTTAAGATAGATTTCTCTTAGAGGTTCCGCGAAGGTTATCCGAGAAAGCCTTTGGTAGCAATCTTTATGCCTCTTCCAAACTTGTTGATCCGGATCAGGCGCATTAGCTTGTTGTCTAGAAACGAGATGATGCACGAAATGAGCGATCCATGACTTGAGATTTTCTATTGCATTGGGATGCATCTCCTCTCCATGACACGCATCATTCAAAAGGTCAATGTGTCGAAAATGAGTGTCTAACTTAAAAATGCCAGAGTTGAATTGACGAGAGTCTGGGTTGGAGAGGCAAAACTTTAATTTACGGTAAAGAGGGCGCAATACAAGCCAACAAATCTTTGCCAGAACCTCTTGCTCACTAAGAGGATTTTCTAGACTAACCTCTTCTTTTTGTTCCTCACAAGTAAAATGAAGACCCACTCTTTTCAGGTAAACGGCTGCCACCGCTTCTTGCAATAAATAACCACTTTCGGCTGTAAAAATGCCTTTTTTTACGAGGGCGTCAATAAGATCAAGTGTGTTGGCTTCTTCGATGCCGAAATAAAGAGATAAATCATTTAAAAGGTGATGGAGCAGCTCTGTGTAGTTCTTTTTTAAATCAATAACCTTTTCTTTAAAGGGGTGGTACCAAATCTCTTCATAGGTTTGCAGACGATCCGTTAGCAGCTTTACCGCCTGACATTTGCGTCTGATTTCTTTTGCTTGCGGCAACTCTTCATCGAGATAGATGCACATTTGTTCTTGGTAGAGTTCAAGGAGTTTAGGGGTATTTTGGTGAAAAGAAATTGTTTTGCGCAGCGTATTACTATGAGAAGTTGAGGAATACTCCTCCATTTTTTGCATTTGGGCCAATCCATCGGGAGTGTTGATAAGATCAGTGACAACAGCTGGGTTGCCGCCAGAATCGATATGAAAACCGGAGCGGTGTTTAGCTCCAATGCAAGTAAAAACGGGCAATCCTTGCGCCGGATCTTCTCCTAAAGCTATTATTTGTAGTTCTAACAGGCGGGCTAATTTCACAAAGTAAGGTTGATACTCAATCTCTTCAATGAGAATACACCATTCCAAGTCTGAATAGGGGCAGGCCTCTTCTTTTGCTAAAGATCCCATTACCCGTAAATCATACAAGCAAGGAGGATCTCCTAAAATGGCAATGGCATCCTCAACTAAAGCGTGCAGAAAAGAGAGCAAGTGCGCGGAAACTTCTCTTTGCAAAGCGCGCACTTCTTCTATCGTGAATTTTTGCAGATCGATCGTCTGATATAACGTGCGAAAACTTTCTCGATAAATACTCAGTTTTTCTCGATATTTAGCCGTGATAAAACAGCCAGTAGAAAGAGAGTCATTCTTTATTAAGTAATGCTGCATCATTTCATCTAGAGTATGCAGTCCACTTGCCTTTATCCGCTCTGGTCCCCTCGTTATTAACGTGTGCGAAACAACTGCCTGCACTTGTTTATAGAATAATTTAATCAAAGCACGCTTTTCGCCCAGGCAGCAAATCGGTTCAAAGCGTATTTCAAGATTGGTAACAAGTTGCAGGACTTGTTGGCTATCGTTTTTCCCCACCGCTATTTCTAAGCACTGTTTAAAAACGGCGAGGGACGCTGAAGCGACTTTGAAAAGGCGAGAAGCTAATCGTTGAAGTTCTTCGGAGGCCTCTGTAATGGTCTGAGCCTTTCCTACATAGTGAATGGCATCCATGAAATAGGTAAGTTGTTTATTCTCTTGCTCCTCTTCTTTTCCTTTTTTATAGTGCCACTTGGCTAGCTCGGTAGCTAGCAGCTGTTGATCTTCTGCAAAACACGGATTTGCCGCCAAATTGAGCAAGAGACGTATGCTTTCTTCTATCTTTTGAGGTGCTTCAATAACAGGGATGAGTGCGAAGAGAGATACAAAAGCCTTTTTCAGCACTTCTTTTTCCACCTGAGGTGGCAAATAGGCCATAAAAACATTAAATTGTTTGACGGCTTGGGAATATTTTTTCTTTGTGATAGTAGCCGTAATCTCATCGAGTCTATCTAAGTACCGGAAATTCGATGGTTGATCACTAAAAGTTGCTGTTGAGATAGGATAAGTTGAGATAGAAGAAGGGTTTTGCATGATTTGACTATCCTTTGGTTTAAGAAAAATTCACGTTGTAAAGATACAATAAAAAAGCAGCCTAATCAAATTAAAATTTGAAAAATTATTTATGAAGATTTAACCAAAGAATGAAGAAACTCAGGTAATTGACCATGGCAAAACAAAGCGAGGACTTCAACTTGAATGATTGATATCAGAGAGGATATCAATTATTCTTTTATTTCATCAATCGAATGATCAAATAGTTAAGCACTTTTATGAATATGTTATTGGCAAAGAATTTTCAAACTCAATGAGTGCTAGTCGTTTGTTTATTTAGAGAAGAATTTTTTTGTTCCTTTATTTGCTTATCTTTTAGACAGAAGGGGAGAAAGTCACAGGAATTGCTTTTATTGATTTTCCATCAATAGATGTTTGCTATTATAAGCGCATGAAGAGGAATCAGGTCTTTAAAGATTTGACAAAGAGGGGAAAAACAACTTCAGGATGGTTTTTCGGATTAACTGGACATGCTGCTGATGTCTCTATTGCCGAAGCCTTGCCGAAAGGAATTTTTGGGAAGCTATTTGGTGATAAGGAGTTATTTCGAAAGAGCTTTCAAAGAGGCTTTTGAAACAAGTCCTTGAACGATTGACGACCATAAGATCGAATAGGAAGCAGACGCTGATGAAGTTGATAGACAAAATTCTTAGAAAACGAACTATCATTGTGAAGGTCAATGATCCATTAAAAAATATTTCTCAGATTGAACAGACACACCACAGAGATGCCGGGAATTTTTTAATTAATCGATTGACTGGGATTGCCCGCTTATACTTACCAACCTAAAAAAGCCATCTATTAACTTAACAGAACAACATCGCCTGTTGTCAATGGTTGTCTAAAAACCCAAAATTTAGGTTATCAAGGCCACTTTTGTTAGTTAGTTAATTGGTATTGAAATAACGTTTTAAATTGAAAATACATTAATTTGAATATTAATTATTATTAAATAAAAAAGGTTCCTTTTCAATTAGTTGAAAGGAACCTTTAAAAAGAAAGATAGCAATTGATGAACTTAAAGATTAAACGATTTGTGAAATTTGACTTTCCCAATCTTTAATAAAAGCTAGTAGTTTATCTTTAGAGGGTTTTGTTTTAAAAAATTCTAAAGCTTTTGGTTGGCTGCTTAAATGAGCAATTTTAGCTAATAAATGTAGGTGGCGTTTATCATCTGCAGCAAATAAGAAAAATAAGGTATTGACAGGTTTACCATCTAAGGCGCCATATTCAAGAGGTTTATCTAAAAATACAACAACAATGGCATCATGTTGGGCGTGTAAAGAATCCCTTGTATGAGGAATTGCAACGCCATTATTAAGAGCGGTAGGCATCATATTTTCACGATCTAATAATAATTCGGTCATGACTTCAGCGTCAACGTTTAAGTTTTTAGCTGTTTTTTTCATTGTCTTGCGAATAATTTCTTCTTTTGTTTTACCAGATAGATTGTATAGAACATCACCTTTATGAATCGCTCTAAATAAACTAAATTGTTTACTTCCACCTGTAGCAGGTTTTTTTTCTGCAACAGTTGTTTTGATTGATTGTGTAAATGGAGAATTACTCTGGTTTTTATCGAATTTATGAGAAATCACCCAATTTTCTATTTCAGTGCGAGAAAAATAATGATGCTTATTGATACTATAAGAAGGGATTTTTCTATCTGAAACCCAACGACGAATTGTTGTTTCTGATACATTCAATAAATCGGCAACATCCCTAATTTTTAAATCCTGGGTCATACTTCCTCACTTAATATTTATTAAATAATATTTTGAGAATGTTTATAGGAATAAACAAACTCTTACTATATCTATCGGATTATACACTTATATAAGACAAAGAGATTTTTTAAGCTTCGCAGAAAGATTAGATGAATCATTAGGTTATGTTCACAAGAAGCTTTGCCTGATGGATTATTATTATTAGGCATACAACTTTATCAACAAACTAACCGTAGATTTTCATTTTTAGTTCAACGAATAGCACAAAAAAATCTACAACAAAATTAAAATTATTTCTTTTCTAATTATTCAATGAATGGTTTTATTTAGCAAGCTTTAAGTCTCTTGAAATAATTCAATAATTTCTTTTGGATTTGAAAGAGTCAATAATTTCTTTCTTCTCTCTTCATTTTTAATAGCTTGAGTTAAGTTAGATAATAATTGTAAATATTCGGTTTGTTTATCATCGGGTCCTCCAATCAGAAAAATAAGACGAACAGGTCCGCCATCTAAAGCATGCCATTCGACAGCTTTTTGAAGAATTCCAATCACAATAAAAAACCGATCATAGGAAGGGAGTTTAGCATGTGGAATAGCAGCCCCCATTCCAATACCAGTAGAAACAATTTTTTCTCGTTCAATAATTGCTTGGTAGAATAATTCTTCATTATCCAATTTGCCTGATTCATAAGCGACATGAACAAGCTCTCTTAAAGCTTCATTGCGTGTAGGAGTGTTTAAAAAAACGACCAAATTAGAATCGAGATAGTTAGAAATAGGCTTTTTTTTCATGTTCAATCTCAGAAGGCTTAACCGGTATGGCCAAATCCTCCCACTCCTCGTTGAGTAGATTCTAATTCTTTGGATAAAACAAAATTTGCTCGTAAGACTTGAGCTAGAACTAATTGAGCAATTCTCATTCCAGGTTCAACAATAAATGCGTTAGTTCCATGATTAATTAAAATAATTTTAATTTCTCCTCGATAGTCTGCATCAATCGTTCCAGGAGTATTTAAAACTGTCACTTGATGTTTCAACGCTAAACCACTTCTCGGGCGAACTTGAATTTCATAACCTTCAGGAATAGCCAATCGCATGCCTGTGGGAATTAATGCAGACTGTCCGGGAGGAATCTCTAGCGACTCTTTCAAATAGGCTTTAACATCTGCTCCTGCTGCTCCGGGAGTCATATAGAAGGGAAGTAGCTCTTCATTTTCAATTAAAGTAGGAATAGTCAACGTATTTGAATAAGATTGGGTCATGAAAATACTTAATTTTTATCTTTTGAAGGAGAAGTTTTTTTAATTAAATTTTTAGGAGTGAGAGAAGGCTCATTTTCTTCAGAAAAATTTCCTTTTAAAAAGTCAATAAGTTCGGCTAATTTTGGTTTGAGTTCAGGCCGTTTGACGATACAGTCGATCATTCCATGCTCAAGTAAAAATTCTGATTTTTGTGCTCCTGAAGGGAGTCGTTGTCCGATAGTTTGTTCAATAACTCTTGGACCTGCAAAGCAAATCAAAGCATTAGGTTCTGCAACAATAATATCACCTAAAGAAGCAAAAGAGGCTGTCACGCCCCCAGTTGTTGGGTTCGTTAAAACAGAAATATAGGGGATACGCGCTTCATGTAACTTGGCAAGTGCTCCTGAGGTTTTGGCCATTTGCATAAGAGATAGAATTGACTCTTGCATACGAGCTCCGCCAGAGGTCGAAACAATAATTAAAGGAAGTTTTTCTTTTAAAGCATGTTCAATTAGACGTGTGAGCCGTTCACCTACGACAGATCCCATGGAGCCGCCCATAAAGCTGAAATCTAAGACTCCTAGAGCAATTTTATGTTTATTTATCATACACGTACCGACAACAACAGCTTCATTGCTAGTCGATTTTTCCTGAGCATTTTCAAGTCTTTTGGGATAGGGTTCTGTATCAACAAAATTAAGAGTGTCAACAGGTTGTAAGTTTTGAAATAACGGTTTAAAAGTATTAGGATTACTTAAGCTTTTAATACGATCTTCAGTTGAAAGACGATAGTGATAATCACATTTTGGGCAGCAGTTGCTATTTTGTTCTAATTCATTAGCGTGGATTAGTTCATTACAATGCGTGCATTTTAACCATCCACTAAACCCATCCTTTTTGGTGGTTTGGATTTTAATTTTTGGCTTGTCCCGAGAGAATAATCCCATCGTTGGTATCTCAATTAATTTTTATAAGAAATATAGTATTTATTGAAAATTTGGGTAGATATATATATGATTTCAATTATCTTAATAAACTATCTTGTATAACTCAAGAGCTTTTCTATATGAATTCGAAAATTAGCCAATGATCTAGCTAATTTTCGAATGTTTTATTGAGAGCGTTTTTAGAAATTTAACTGCAATAAAAATTAAAAAAAATTATTGACTTTTAGCAGCTTGGTATCTTTCCGCTACGTTTTTCCAATTAATGATGTTCCAAATATTTTTTACGTAATCAGCTCGGACATTTTTATATTGTAAATAATAAGCATGCTCCCAAACATCAATACCGAGTAAAGGAATGAGGCCTTTTGTAGAGAGGGGATCTTGGTTTTCACAAGTGGCAAGAGTTAAACGATCTTTAGCTTTATCATAGCCGAGCCAACCCCAACCAGAGCCTTGAATAGCGACTGCTTTCGCACTTAATTGTTCAATTAGAGTTTGTAAAGATCCAAACTCTTTATTAATCGCATCAGCTAAAATTCCCTCTGGTGCCATTCCTTCAGCTTTATTTTTTGGAATAAGATTTGTCCAAAAAATCGAATGATTGACATGCCCACCTCCATTAAATTTAATGACTGATTGAAGAGCAATCATTGTAGATAAATCATTATTTGCTTCGGCTTCCAAATACTGTTCTAAAGCTTTATTTAAATTTGTTACATAAGTTTGATGGTGTTTGTTATAGTGAAGAGACATAATTTCTGCACTAATGACAGGCTCTAAAGCATTAAAATCATAAGAAAGATCGGGAAGTTTATAAGCTTGTGATTTTTGTTGATTCATATGGACTCCTTATAAAAGCATTTAGCTGGTTGTTAACGTTTTCTAATGGAGAGGAATAATTAACCATTTTATAATAAGAAATTTGCACTTGTTTATTTCATTAGTAGGCTTAAATTAGTTTTTATTCAAAACTTGCATTTGGTTAAAATAATATTATTTTGAACAAATAGAGAAAATTAAGCAATAAATGAGACTTAAAAATGGCCAAAAATCAACTGTTCAGTTGAGGTATGTAAGTTTGAAGGCATTGTAGAGTAATCGGACCAATTGTGATATATTTTTTGTCGATAGGGAAATAGCCAAATATTTTTGCAAAAGCGTGAACAGTTGAAGGACTTGTAAAAACTATTTCGTCAAATTGTTCTAATGAAGGGATGGATTCAGGTTGCCGAAATTGAGTATCATAAAAAGGGCAAGCGTAATAATTCAATTGACGATCAGTAAAAAAATCAACTAAAACAGAACGAGCTTGGGCAGAATGGGGCCAAAAAAAGCTGGCTTTTTGAAGAGAAAGGGAATGCAATTCAATGATAAGTCCCTCTGCCGTTTCTTCTTTAGCAATTAGCGCAGGTTGAATACCAAGGGCTCGCAAATGAGATCCCGAGACTTGACCAACAGCTATCGAAGTTTTAGATTTCCAATCATCTAATGATAAACCGAAATGAGAAAGATGGTCATGTAGGAGATGAATACTCGTTTTAGAAGTAAAAATCAGATGGGTAAAAAGGTGAAAGTCGCGAAAAGCTTTTTGAATGCAGGGATCAGTCAAAGGGCGAGGAATGATCTTGATTAAAGGACAATGAGTTAATTGGTCAGTGGAGTGATAATGAGCGGGATTTAAGCCTGTGTATAAGATTTTTCTCAATTTTTTCTCACATCTAAGCAGGCAAAAAGAGTTTGCATGCTTGCATCGTCTTTTCGTGCGATAATGGCCAGTTGGCCTTGACCTTCTACCGTTGTTCCTGGTAGGCGAATACGATTCAAATGCGTTAAACCCAGCCGGATTAGTGCAGCTTCAGCTACTACAACACCGTCTGCCTGTTTTTTTTCAAGCAAAGCTAGTCTTTGGTCAATGGTGCCTCTCAAATCAAAAAAAATGAAATCGTTTCTTAATAATTTGACTACATTTTCTCTTCTTATAGAAGAAGTCGCAATCCGTGAGTGAGGAGGAAGGGTTTGTAAGGTTTCTCCATCGCGCAAGACTAAAACATCACTGCAGTCGACACCTTTTGTTAGGCAAATAAGTTGAAGACCATCTGGAATTGGATCAGGGAGATCTTTTGCCGAATGGATGCCAATTTGACACTTTTTTTGAAGAATAGCTTCATCAATTTCTTTGGTAAAAAAATTGGTTTTATCAAGGTCTCTCAATGAAGTTTTTTGATCCAGATCACCTATTGTGTCGAAATAAGAAATGGTAAATTCTATAGAAGGATAAAAAGATCTAAGTGCTTTTAAAATCTCTTGTACTTGCGCACGTGAGAGTGGTGAAGAACGAGCCCCGACAGAGATAGAAGGTTGAAAATTATTTGAGTAAAGCATCGATCGCTTCCTCAACAAATTCTACGCCTTGTACCACAATCTTTCGAAGAATATCTTCAGCAATTCCTTTAGCATTTCTTTTAGGGATAATGCAACGTCTAAATCCCATATGAATGGCTTCTTTAAGTCGACTTTCAATTCTCGGAACGCTTCGTATCTCGCCTCCCAAACCCACTTCTCCAACGACAGTTGTTTCGGGGTCAATGATTGAATTACGCATTGAAGAAGCCGAAGCCAAAAGAAGGCCTAGATCGATGGCAGGTTCCATAATTCTTAGACCTCCTGCGACAGAAACAAAAACATCACATTTATGAAGTTGATATCCCATCCTTTTTTCAAGCACAGCAAGTAGTAGAGCAAGTCTATTTTGATCTAATCCTGTGCATCTTCGTGAAGGAGTACTAAAGACTGTTTGCGTCACCAAAGCTTGTACTTCAATAAGAATAGGGCGAGAGCCTTCTAACGTAGGGATGATGACAGATCCTATGCTATCTTTTCTTCGTTCTTCTAAAAAAATTTCGGAAGGATTGGGTACTTCAACCAGCCCTGATTGTTTCATTTGGAAGACAGCAATTTCATCTGTAGGACCAAAGCGATTTTTAACAACTCGAATCATTCGATAATGGTGTTGTTTATCGCCTTCAAAATAAAGAACAGTATCCACCAGATGTTCTAAAACTCTTGGACCTGCAATTTCGCCAGATTTTGTGACGTGTCCAATTAAAAATGTTGAAATCCCACGTCCTTTAGCTAAATGCATAAACTCTGTTGTGGTTTCACGTACTTGTGTCACAGATCCTGGAGCTGAAGTAATTTCGCTTTTATAAACGATTTGAATCGAATCGACGATTAAAACATCAGGGTTGAGTTGATCGATTTGGGATTTTATTGAAGAGAAATTGGTTTCCGAAAGTAAAAATAGATTATCTGTTTGAATGCCCAATCGATTAGCTCTTAAAGAAGTTTGATCAACAGACTCTTCTCCACAAATATATAAGACAATAAGTCCTTGCTTGGCTAAAGCATAAGAAAGTTGTAGCATCAACGTGGATTTTCCAATACCTGGATCACCTCCCACTAAAGTGAGCGAACCCGGAACAAGACCTCCTCCTAATAAACGGTCACATTCTCCCATCTCCGTTTGAATACGTGGTGTTTCTTGGAGTTTTACTTCTTTCAATTTGATGGGGCGGGTTGTAATAGCGGTTTGGGACTCAAAACGTTTAGGGAGAGAAGATAATTCTAATTCTTCTTGAAAAGTATTCCAGTTTGTACACGAAGGACATTGTCCTAACCATTTAAGTTGCTTGTGCCCACATTCAGAGCAATACCAGACAGTTTTTTGCTTAGCCATTTAAACGTACCTTTAAGAAAAACATTAAGGAAGTTCAACTCGTGAAAGAGCATCAGCAGCGGCAGCTTGCTGAGCTTCTTTTTTGGATGTTCCCTTTCCTCTACCTAATTCTCTATCTTGAATCCAAACAGAAATTTGAAAAACTTTACTATGATCAGGACCTGATTCGTGTAAAACTTGATATAGAGGGGTTTGTTGATAATTTTTTTGGCAATAATCTTGTAATAGAGCTTTCCAATTACGTAAAGGGGTCGCTAATATTATTTCAATATGCTGATTGAAGTTTTTAAAAAGAAAATCCTTTGCTGCTTGGAGACCTCCATCCAAGTAAATGGCTCCAATGATAGCTTCAAATAAATCTGCCAAAATAGATTCTCTACCTCTTCCATCATTCATACGTTCTCCTTTTCCAAGTAGTAAATAGCCACTTAAATCTAGGGATTGAATGTAATGCACACACGAGCTGGCTTCGACGAGGCGAGAGCGTAAATAAGAAAGTTGTCCTTCTGGAGTTTTGGGGAGTTTGCAATAAAGATAATCGGAAATTAACATACCCAGTACAGAATCTCCTAAAAACTCCAAACGTTCGTTGTGTTGGTTAACTTCTCGATTTTCATTGATAAATGAACGATGTACAAATGCAAGCACGAGGAGTTGTGGGTCTTTAAAAGTATAGCCTAACTTGGCTTCAATGGCAGGAGATTGTCTAATTACGTGTTCAATTGGATTCATGTAAAGTATTCTAGGCAACAATCCTTTTTTCTGCTAGCCTTATTCGATTCAGTTAGTCACTTATAATTGAACGCATTATATTACCTCATTATTATAATTTTATTTTATGAAATTTGCTATTGCTAAAGAACATAGAGATTTTTTTCAAAAAAATGGTTTGATAGAATTTGAAGATTTTTTATCAGAAGAACAAGTATCAACTGTCAATCGGGCAATAGATCAAGTTTTGACTGAACGTTTAAAGGTGACTCCTCAACGTCTAAAACTTCTTTCTTCTGAATGCGCATTTTCTCAAGGAAGAGATTTGTGGCGATCAAATGAAGAGCTAAAAAAAATCGTTTGCCAGCCAAAATTTGCTGAAATAGCTTCTGAATTAATTGAAAAAAAACCTTTGCGTTTAGGATATGACCAGTTATTCCCAGCTCATTACCAAACTAAATTTAGCTCTAAACCACAAAGAGTTTATGCACAATTTCTTGAACAATCTCTAAGTTTAGAATCGATTAGTGGCGTAAGTGGCGTCCTTTGTGGTTTAATGATATGTCTTGGAGAAAAAGGTGAGCTTTTTTCGCAAGAGCAATTCTCTATTGAAGGAATAGATATTTATTCAAGGCAAGCAGGCCATGCTATTTATTTTAATCCAAACGCTCTAGTGAATTGGCGTAATTTTTATGCGCATTCTGCTTATCGTTATTTTCTAATTGTTTATACGCAAATCCATTCTCATTATCAATTACAGGTAAGTGATCCTCATACTCATTTTCTTAAACAATTAGGATATATTTTTAATGATAAATTGAACGATCGATTACATCCGATCGTTTATCGTTAGAGTTTAATCTCGTGGAATGGCAACTAATTGATTCTGGCAAATTGTCTCCGCAAGCCATTATGGCTAAAGATGAAGAATTACTAAAAAATCTTCAGCAAGAAAGTCTTCCTATTCTCCATCTTTATGATTGGAGTGCTCCTTGTTTGACTTACGGTTATTTTATTGATCCGCAAAAATATTTGAATTTAGAGGCATTACAAAATTATCAGATCGGTTTAGCCCGCCGTCCTACTGGAGGTGGGATTATTTTTCATTTAACCGATCTCGCGTTTTCTGTGTTATTGCCAAGTAGTTATCCAGGTTATTCTGTTAACACCTTAGAAAATTATGCCCTTGTAAATCGTCAGATTGCGCATGCAATTGCAGGTTTTAAAGATAAACAAGCGACTCCTGTGCTTTTATCTAAAATTTCATCTCATGAAGCTGATTATCAAGGATTTTGTATGGCGAAACCTACCCAGTACGATTTAATTATTGATGAAAAAAAGGTAGGGGGCGCTGCACAAAGAAGAACCAAACAAGGATTATTACACCAAGGAAGTCTTTCTTTAGCCTTGTTGCCAGAAGAATTATTAAAAAATGTTCTTAAAAATCAAGAAGTTACTAGTGCAATAAAACAACAATCTTATTGTTTGCTTCCTGAAGCTTGGACTGATCAGGACTTGAGGCAAGCTCGACAAACTCTAAGGGATTTGATTCAGATGGAATTGACTAAGCGATCATGAGCTAAAAAAAATATGAGATTATTACTGCGGAAATGATTAACTACATAATTAGATATGCCGCGAGCAATAACACATAAAGGAACGGCTGGACAGATAATACTGATAATGATTTTGGTATAATAACGGATTCTATCTTGAGTAATAGACTCAACAATGGGATCAATTACTTTGTCAAAAATATTTTGAACTTCATAGTAGTCTCTATTTTTAAAGCAATAATCAGAAAAAGCAACTTTCAAAGATTCTTGTAAAACTCTCATACCTAAAATAGGAAAGAAGGCAAAGTCAGTTCCTTTAAATAATTTCTTGACGTCTGGTTCAGAAATATCTGTAAGACCTCCAATTGGCTCGCCGTCAAATAGATAAACTTTATTACTTCCATCGCCTGCAAATCGAATGTTATTGATATGCATGTCTGTTAGATGCGTGTGTTTAATAACTAAACATACTTGTTTAAGAATTTCAGCTAGTTCATTTGGATTGTTTTTTGCTAAATCAATAAATTTTTGGATATTGTCATATGGATTGAGAATGGAAACTTTTTTTGATATGACAACATATTTCTTATGAATTGGTGCATTTGTTGCGGTATCAGGAAGGCGAAATAAGTATTCTTTACACGCTTCAATCCGATCTAGATGCTGTTTTTTTATGTATTGTCTAGCTTTTTTCATTGTTACAACCCGTAAAGGGTTTAACACATCATTGGGAACTCGGATATTTTTCGTTCGATCTTGTGAAAACCAGTCTTTAAATCGACAAAGCCAAAAAGGAACGCGGGCAGCAGAACAAAATCTAAATATTTTTCCCGATCCTTGATGTGCAAAAGAAGTCGTGATAGAAAAATTTTGTTTGATGAGAAAATTAGGAATCAGAGGATGTCCAAGAACAACTCCTGCTACATCATCGCAAGATGAGTAAAGTTCAAATTGATTTTGTTTAAGCAGATATCTGTCTAGAGGGGTAATAATAGAGGATTTTTTTAGAAAATCTCCGATTTTAGCACCATTGACTTCAAGATGGAAATCTAAAATGTCTGCAACTAGTTTTGCTTGCTCAGGTTCGCGAGAGTCAAAAGAATAATCATGAATATTAGCTTCTATATTTACTTCCGGAGAATGATAATAGGAGACATTTAGTTCATAGAAATTATTCCAACTGTCAGATATAAAGTTTGCAAGAGTTGTCATTGATTTGTTACTCATAAAGTTAATTATGAGGAATATTTTATTTTCTCTGATAATTTAAATCAAACTGATTTATTAATTAAACCTTCTGTAATTGATTTAATTTTTATGGTTTATTTTAGATAAAATGAAAAATTAAGCGATTACTATTTTTTCAATAATATATATCCCAGCTTTCTTATCTTGCTTCAGACATTAAAATTGTTTAGAGGAAAGAGTATTTTTGATATAATATATTCTCTTTAAGAATAAAAAATTTGCGGTTTTTTTGTGTTTGTAATGTCCTTACAATGCAGATTTTATGAAACTGTAAAATTCAATCCTTACACATTTTGCTAATGATTTAAATCTGGAGTTACTTAATTATGCTCGATTTTTTCCGGAGATACCAAAGGTATTTTTTCTTTGTAATTACAGTTGTAATTATTATTTCATTTTCATTTTTTGGTACCTACAGCACACTTGGAACAAACTCCTGGCGTGAACAAGTTGCTTTTAAAGCGGTCGATGGGAAAGATATTACTCGTGCTGAAGTAGATGAAATGGCAATTTTTCTAGCTACTGATAATGAAGATAAACGTTTATATAACGGAGTTTGGGGACCCAATTTTCTCAACGACGGTGTCATTCGTAAAGATTTTCTCGAAACAGGCTTAGCGCAAGAACTTGTTGAAGCATATCAAAATGAAATGAAAGATCCCTTGAATAAGCGCCTCGAAAAAGAAAAAAAATTCACTCTTTACACGCATCCACAAGCACCTTTTTTAAGCGTTGAAAATGCTTGGGGGTATTTTTCTCCTGAAATGAATGAGCATTTTAAAATTTTGCAATCGACTCATGATGACGTGAGTCCTAAAGCTTTTGATAGTCGTGTTAAGTTGTTTTTAGCAGAAAAGAAATTTTCCCCTGCAATGCTTAGGCAAGTTTTGCGTTATCAAGAAAAACAATATAACTGGTTAACTCCTGATCAAGAATTAGATCGAATAAATCTTTCTTTATTTGGTTACCACACACTTGAAGATTGGTTTACCCCTTACTTTACTCGACTCGTTAGCGAATTTATTATTAATACCGCGCTTTTAGCGGAACAGCAGGGTTATGAAGTTACAAAATCAGAAGCAATTGCAGATTTGATTCGCAACACTCAAATCAGCTATCAACAAAATCAAAATAATCCTTCAATTGGAGTACCTTCTCCAGAAGAATATTTCAATGAGCAGTTACGCCTCTTGAATATGGATCAGGCAAGAGCAATCAAAGTTTGGAGGCAGGTACTTTTATTTCGTCGTTATTTCCAAGATGCGGGTCACTCTGCCTTAGTCGATACGTTAGCTTATCAAGTATTTAATAATTATTCGCATGAAAGTGTTACAGTTGATTTATATCGTCTTCCCGCTGCTCTAAAAATTGCTAATTATGATTCGCTTCAAAAATTTGAAGTCTATTTAAATATTATTGGTAAAGGAGATCGTAAAGATTTACTTTCACTTCCAGAAGAATTTTTAGATGTAGTAGAAGTAGAACGTGTTTATCCCGAACTTGTTCAAAAACGTTACGAATTAGAGGTCGCTCAAATTTCTCAAAAAGCTTTACAGGCTCGTGTTGGAATTAAAGAATTATGGAGTTGGGAAGTTGATGATAAAAATTGGGAAATGCTTAAAGTTCAATTTCCAGATTTAGCTTTAAGAAAAGCAATCACTCGTGAAGAACGTTTTAGTGTTTTAGATGACTTAGATAAAACGACGCGTTCAAAAATCGATAGGTTTGCAAAAGAGGCTATAGTTCGCTCTCATCCAGAGTGGATTCTTGAAGGCTTATCTAAAGTAAATTCTCAAAAAATGAATGTTGGACTGCGAACAACTGGTGGTAAAATTCCCTTTACAGGGTTGGATAAGAAGGAAAAGCGCCAAGAATTTATGCAATTACTAGATCATGCTATATTAGGGGAGGCCCCTACGGATGACTTGAAAGCATATACAGCTGATAATCAAAATTACTACCAGATTAAAGTGCTAAATCGTGCTCCTCAATTTGAAATTTTAACTTTTGAAGAAGCTAATCAAGATGGAACGATGGATGAAGTACGTATGAAAGCTTTAGAAAAATATTACTTGGCAATCAGAGAGCAAAATCCTAGCATTTATCAAAAAGAAAATCAAGAATGGAAATCTTTTAAAAGTGTTCGAGAATTAGTTGCAGACGATTATTTTAGTAAGGTTTTAATAGCTTTACAACCTACTCAAAAAACTCTCTTAGCTAGTGAGAAGGAACCTGCAAATTGGAGTAAAGATCAAGCGGCGTCTCTTCGACTTTACTCCTATGTTCAACAAATTAAAGCGAAACTAGAAAAGGATCCTTCATTAGCAAGTCTATATGTAAAAAACCAAGAGTTAGAGCAAAAACCTGCATCCTTAAAAGATCAATGGTTATTAGAACGGACAAATGTCTCTTTAACTCGTCAAGATCAAAAAGATGGTATCAATACAGAAGAAGCTTTTATTCTTCCTGTAACGGCTTGGTCCAATTTATCCACTCCAGTTAATGGAGATTTAGCATTTTTCCAAGTTAAAGAAAAAGGGGAAGATGTCTCTAAAAAGGAAGTTGCTATTGCTGAGCAAGCTAAAAAAGCTCAAGCCATTTTATCAATAGATGCTCAAAAAGTGTTAATGCACCACATTTTAGATAAAATTAAAGCTAAAGATGCTATTTCATTAAGTTACCTTCAAGTTTCCCAAGAGACTTCAACAGACGAATCAGCATTAGCAAATCCTGATTTTTAAATATTAAGAATCAGGAATCATATAACAATGATGTTTCCTGATTCTTTTTTACACGAAAGGGAAATTCTAGTTTTATGGATGAAAATGAATCTTTTTCTTTGAATCCTATTGAGTTTTTTGCTTTATCCTGTGATTGTCATCACTTAGCAAAAAAAGAACAGGTGCCTACGTGGCCGTCATTTGGTTTACCAGACACTTCATCATTAACTCATGAGTATTTGTTTTCTAAAGTTGCTATGGGATGGCACGAAGAAGGGATTGCTTGGCAAATCCAAGTTGACCAACCCTACACAAGATCTTCCTATCCTGATTTAACAAAAGGGGATAGTGTCGAGTTGTTTATTGATACAAGAGATTTGAAATCCGCAGGATTCAATACCCGGTTTTGTCATCATTTTTATTTTCTTGCTGAACCTTTAGAAGGAAATAGATGTGGAGAAAAAACGCATTTTCGAACAGAAGATAGCCATCCTTTATGTGATTCACAACTCCTACATAGTCAGGCACAATTAGCGAAAGATTCATATAAATTAAAAATTTTCATTCCAAAGCAATGTTTATATGGATATGATCCCAAACAATTTGATCGTTTAGGCTTTACCTATCGAATTAATCGTGTTGGTGGTCATTCTCAACACTTTTCGGTTGTTTCAGAAGATTTTCAAGTAGATCAACAACCCTCTTTATGGGCATCGGTAAAGCTTATTAAGTAAAACCAAAATCCAAATTAAAATAATGCAAACTGCTTTATATTCTCGCCATCTTAATCTTCAGGGTAAAATGATTGATTTTGCTGGATGGAGCATGCCTATTCATTACAAAGGTATTTTAGCAGAGCATCAAGCTGTGAGAGAAAAAGTTGGGTTGTTTGACGTATCTCATATGGGAAAAATCGATATTCGAGGACCTGATGCAGAGCGTTTTTTAGATTACCTTTCCACGAATCGCATTGTAGGAAAAGGATCAAACACAGCTACTTATACTGTGTGGTGTAATTCTCAAGGAGGATCTATTGATGATGTTATTATTTATCGTCATTCTTCGACCCATTTTTTTGTCATTGTAAATGCAAGTAACCGCCAAAAAGATTTAGCTCATATGCAAAAGCAGGCAGCTGAGTTTCAAGTGACTATCCAACCTCAATTTGAAAATTCTGGGATACTTGCTTTACAAGGACCCTTCTCGTTTCCATTAGTCGACATGCTTTTTCCAGGAAATTTATCATTAAAACCTATGTCGTTTACGTCAATCCAAGAACTAGATCAACCTTTGATTCTTTCACGTACAGGTTATACCGGAGCTGGAGGATTTGAATTTTATGGTACAAATGAACAAATAATTTCCTTATGGGATCGTCTGCTCAATATAGGAAAAACTTTTGGAATTGAACCTATTGGGCTTGGAGCAAGGGATACACTTCGTTTAGAAATGGGGTTTGCTTTATATGGGCACGAAATATCAGATACCATCGCCCCAACTGAAAGTGTATCTGCTTGGGCAGTAAAATTTGATAAAACTGATTTTTTAGGAAAGCAAGCTTTAAAAAGCCTTGAGGAAACACCCAGAAAGCGAATGACATATGGGATCAAATTAAAAGAACCTGGTATCGCTAGACAAGGCTATCCTGTTTTTAAAGATGGTATTAGAATTGGAGAGGTTACCTCAGGTTCTATATCCCCTTCTTTAAATGAAGCCGTTGCTTTAATTTTAGTAGATACACCACTCAAAATCAAACAAGATATTAAAATACAAATTCGGCAAACACAATGCCACGCTGAAGTGGTTCAATTGCCTTTTATTAGGAAAAACAGATGAAATATACAGATTCTCATGAATGGGTTGTTTTAGAATCGCCTGATGTAGCTCGTATTGGTGTGACGCAGTTTGCGCAAAAAGAACTCGGTGATATTGTTTATGTTGAACTGCCAACTTTACATAGAAAAGTTACTGTTGGACAGGAAGTGGTGGTTTTAGAGTCTACTAAAGCGGCCGCTGATGTTTATTCTCCTGTTAGTGGAGAAATTATTGAAGTGAATCAAAGTTTATCTACTCAGCCTGAACTCATTAATCAATCATCCGAAAAAGAAGGATGGTTATTTAAACTTCGTTTATCTAATTCTTCAGAATTAGACTTATTAATGGATGAAAAGGATTATCATGCGATGTTAAACGGAGCATAAATGGATTTTATTTCAAATAAAACTCCTCAAATTGAAGCCATGTTAACTGAAATTGGGATTCAAAATGTTGAAGAATTATTTAAATCAATTCCTTCTTCGTTGATTTTGCAAGCTCTTAGCGTAGATGATGGGCTTTCTGAATATGAGGGTATTCAATTAATAGAGTCATTAGCGGTGCGTAATACTTTTCCTAATTTAGTCAGTTATTTAGGAGCCGGAGCCTATGAACATCATATTCCAGCCTTAGTGGGAGCTGTCTGTAGTAAATCTGAATTTTTAACTGCTTATACGCCTTATCAGGCCGAAGCTTCTCAAGGAATGCTCCAAATTATTTTTGAATTTCAATCTGCTATATGTGCATTGACGGGAATGGATGTTGCCAATGCATCTGTTTATGATGGAGCTTCTGCTTGTGCTGAAGCAATTTTAATGTCTCTTAGACATCATAAAACAAGGAAACAAATTCTTCTTTCTGACAGTTTACATCCCCACTATAAAAAAGTTATTGAACAATACCTCAAAAGTCAAGATTGTGAATTAATTACTATTCCTTTTCTACAAGAAGGAACTTTAGATACCTCTTTTTTAAAAATGTATTTAAATGATCAAACAGCTGCAGTTCTTTTACAATCTCCCAATTTTTTTGGTTGCATAGAAGATGTTCAACCTATTACTGAAATGGCTAAATCTCAAGGAGCCTTAACAATTCTTTGTGCAAATCCTATTTCTTATGGGCTGTTGTCTTCAGCTAAAGAATTAGGTGTAGATATTGCTGTAGGTGATTGTCAACCGTTTGGAATTTCTCTTTCTTTTGGAGGACCTTATGCAGGCTATATGGCTTGTAAACAAGAGTTAATGAGACAATTGCCAGGCAGGATTGTTGGGGAAACATTAGATGTTCAAGGGAGGCGTGGTTTTGTTTTAACACTCCAAGCACGAGAACAACACATTAGAAGAGAAAAAGCGACTTCCAATATTTGTACTAATCAAGCTTTAGCAGCTTTAGCTAGTTTAGTGGCAATGCTCTGGTATGGCAAAGAGGGTGTGAAAGAATTAGCATTAACGAATTATCAAAGAGCAAATTATTTGAAATTTTACTTAGGTAAAATTTCTACAATTAATGTTTGGAATCAAGGAGCTTCATTTAATGAGTTTGTTGTTGATTTTAAGCAAGATTCTAATCAAGTTTTAGAGTTTTTTCGGTTAAATGGAATTGAACCTGGGATCGAACTAAAACGATATTATCCTTCTTTAAAAACATGCTTACTGATTGCTGTAACAGAAACAAAAAATCAAGTTCAATTGGATCAATTCATTAAAGTTTGTAAAGAACTCTTTTAAAATCTCATTTTGTGAAAATGTTATGACAAAAACCATTTTTGAAAAATCACAATTTAAACAAAAGGCTTACAGTCTTCCTTATTCTTGGGAAAATTTAAAAGAATTCTCTTTGCCTAAGAAGTTTTTAAGACAGACCTCTCTTCCGCTGCCTGAAGTTTCTGAGATTGATTTAACTCGTCATTTTGCAGTTCTTGCTAAACGTAATATGGGAATTGATACAAATTTTTATCCTTTAGGTAGTTGTACGATGAAATTGAATCCTCGGATCAATGAATGGTGTGCAAATTTGCCTAATTTTACTAGGGTTCATCCATTAGCTCCAGATCATACCGTACAAGGTAATTTGCAAATCATTGATGAACTCATTCAAATGTTATGTAAAGTCAGCGGAATGACGGCAGGTTCATTGGTTCCTAATGCAGGAGCTCAAGGGGAGTTTGCTGGTATTCAAATGATTGCTGCCTACCATCGTCATCACAGGGATTTTGAACGAGATGAATTACTTATTCCAGATAATGCTCACGGCACAAATCCGGCTACAGCAGCAATGGCAGGATTTAAAACAATTTCTTTAAGAACAAATGCTCAAGGGGATGTAGATATTGATCATTTGAAAAGTCTTGTTTCAGACAAAACAGCAGGGCTGATGTTAACAAATCCTAATACGCTTGGTTTGTTTAGTTCGGTAATTAAGGAGATAGCTGAAATTGTTCATAAAGTTGGTGGTTTTCTATATTACGATGGGGCCAATCTCAATTCCATTTTAAATGTTGCGCGGCCAGGAGACATGGGATTTGATGTGATGCATATCAATCTTCATAAGACATTTTCAACTCCTCATGGTGGAGGAGGACCAGGGTCTGGACCTGTTCTTTGTGGAGATCTTTTAAAACCTTTTCTTCCTAATCCAAGAGTAGAAAAAGAAAATGATCATTATGTGGTCAAGTGGAAGGATTCGATGAGCATAGGACAAATAGCGTCTTTTCAGGGTAACTTTGCTATTTATTTAAGAGCTTATTTGTATGCCAAATTGCATGGGTATTATGGGTTAAGAAAAATTGCTGAAGTAGCTGTTCTCAATGCTAATTATTTAAAAAAGAGAATCTCGAAATTATTTAACATTCCATTTGAACAATTTTGCATGCATGAATTTGTAGTACAGGCCGATAACTACTTAGGAAAAGGAGTTAGGGCATTAGATATTGCAAAACGTTTATTAGATTACGGCGTGCATGCCCCAACCGTCTATTTCCCTTTGATTATTAAAGAGTGTATGCTCATTGAACCGACAGAAAGTGAATCTAAAAATACTCTTGATCAATTCGTTTCAATTTTAGAAAGGATCGTAGCAGAGATTCACCAAGATCCCCAAACTATAAAAAATGCTCCTCATCAACAACCTGTTAGTCGTCTAGATGAAGTGTTAGCAGCAAAAAGGCCTATTTTAAAACACCAAGCTGATTGATTTATGAGCCTTTGCTTCGCGTCAAATAGAGATATTTGATAAACATGCGGACTAGATAAATGAGAAGTGAAATGGTGGCAAAAATAAACAATCCTAAATAGATGAATTCAATCGGATGTTGATAAGATAAATGAAACAATATCTGTCCATTTTCTTGGTCAATCAAGAATGATCCTAAGAGGACAATACCGAGGTAAAGTCCAAAAAATAAAAAACCTAGACCAAACGTCATCCAAATTTTTTCTCTAAAACCTCTTAGCAGATGACTTAAACGATATCTTTTTCCTTTAATTAAGAAAACTAAATAGCGCATACTAGTATAACTCATCAGTGCAATGACAATAAGCCCTAATAAAACGCCTATCCATTGACCCATATTTAAAGACATTTGAATCCCTATGTATTTTTTATGATTATGAAAGAAGATTTATTTGAAAATCAAAGAAAAGATATGATTTTAGGTCAAGGTGCTATTTTGTTTGCTGGGTTGGCCAAAAAAATAGACAAATCTTTGTTAACTTCAGTACAGGAAATTGCTCAATTAGCTCCGTTTCGTCGTATGAAAACATCTAGAGGTTTTGATCTATCTGTCGCTATGACAAATTGTGGTTTGCTAGGATGGGTGACAGATGAAGCGGGTTACCGCTATCAATCCTTTGATCCTTTAAGCGGGCTTGTATGGCCAAAGATTCCATCTCATTTTTTAGAACTTGCTTTAGAGGCCGCTGAAAGGGCTGGTTATTCTTCTTTTGTTCCTAGCGCTTGTTTGATTAATCGCTATGTTCCCGGAGCGAAAATGTCTCTTCATCAGGACAAAGATGAAGACGATTTGGATTCACCTATTGTTTCTGTTTCACTCGGCTTGCCTGCTACTTTTCAATTTGGAGGATTCAATCGTACCGATCCTCTCCAAAAATTATTACTTATACATGGAGATGTAGTTGTTTGGGGAGGTAAACTACGGTTGGCTTACCATGGTATTCTTCCTTTAAAAAGTGGGCATCATCATTTAACGGGATCGACGCGTATTAATTTAACATTTCGCAAAGTTTTTTAATTTTTTAGTTTCCGTGTAAATTATTTCGACGATTTTTTAAGTATTCATCAATCTCACAAAGAATCTATTTTTAATGCCTGTCTTGTTCGCTTTAGGCCCATCATAATGACAACAGTTCCGCGATCATGGGAGTGATTTCAATAACTTTAGCAATTTGGTTCAGTAGCAGAGGCTCGCTAAACTTTAGGGTTTGTTAACATTGGAAAATTGCTTTTTTCTTAGTCAATCACTCTGTTTGTTATACTCGCTATCAACCTCTGTCTAGAGCGTTTTAATAATAAATGAATTTTTAAGAGCACCAGTGCATTTTCATTGCTTTGCCCTTATCTAGGCTTAGTAAACTGAATGCATTCAGCCCTGGCTAAATTTTGGTTTAAAGTTCATTAATTTCAAGCTATTCAGAATGACAAGTAATGTTACCCCAACATCTGCAAAAATAGCTAAAGCTAAGTTAGATATACTTAAGAGAGCAAGAATAATAAAAAGAATTTTCACGGACAAAGCAAAAGTAATATTTATTTTAATTGTAGAAAGGGTTTTTCGACCAAGTTTAATCAGATAAGGGATGAGAGATAAATTATCATTTAAAATGACGATAGAGGCAGCTTCTAATGCTGTATCACTGCCAAGCGAACTCATTGAAATACCAACACTTGAAAGCGCTAGTGCAGGTGCATCATTGACTCCATCCCCAAACATGGCAACTGTGCGATACTCTTTTAATAATTCTTCGATAGCTTTTGATTTGTCCTGAGGAAGAAGATTTGCTTTAACAACTTGGATCCCCACTTGTTGAGCGATAGAATGAGCAACATTTAAATGATCTCCAGTTAACATAATGGGGTAAACTTGTAATTGTTTTAAATCAGCAATAAATTGCGCACTATCTGATCTGATTTCGTCTTCCAGAACAATTATCCCTTCGACTTTTTTATGAGTACTGACTGCAACAACCGTTTTTCCTTTTTTTTGATAGGCATCGATGAGATCTATAATGTCTTGAGGCAGATGATGTTCTTCTAAAATGAATTCCAATTTTCCGATACAATGATGTTTATCATCGCAAATCAAGCAGTCCGCTTTGGCACCTTTCCCAATAAAACTTTCAAAGTTTTCGACAGGATGTGGGGTAAGATTTTCTATTTGAGCGGCTTGAACTATACTTTGAGCGAGAGGATGTTCAGATAATTTTTCGATGCCAGCTGCACAACTTAAAAGTAATTCTTTAGAATGATTTCCAAAAGGAATCACATGAGTGACGATAGGCTGACCTTTTGTGAGGGTTCGGGTTTTATCAATTGCCATGGCATTCACTTGCCCCATAGCTTCGAGATATTTTCCTCCCTTGATTAGAGCTCCTTTTGAAGAGGCATGTCCGATTGCAGAAAAGATAGAAATAGGTGTTGAAATGACGAGTGCACAAGGACAAGCGATAACGAGAAGAGCTAAAGCATCTGCTAGCCCTTGATTAAAGGGTTGATGCAAAACTTGCCAGTTAAAGAATGTCCAAAAAGTCGCTAATAAAATCACAAAAGGGGTATAAAATTGAGAAAAAATTTCAATAAATTGTTGCGTTTTAGCTTTGTGCTTGGTGGCATGAAAAGTTAATTCTCGAATTTTTTCAATGGTTGAATCCGATGCGGTTTTAGAAACTTCCATTTCAATAAAACCTTGTTTGTTCAAACTTCCTGCAAATAGTTCATCTCCTGTTCGTTTATCTTTAGCCAAAGGCTCCCCTGTAATCGCTGATTCATCTACAAAGGAACTTCCTGATTTAACGATTCCATCTAGAGGGATCATTTGACCTGGCTTAATTAAAACAACTGTTCCAATTTTGATTTGAGAAATATCTACAGCGAGTTCTTGATCTTTGATTAAGACCGTTTTTGGTATTTTATTGAGAAAGGAGTCGATAGCAGACTGACTTTTTGCAATGCCCACATCTTCTAATCTTTCTGCTAATGTAAATAAAATAATAACAATGGTTCCTTCAGGATATTCGCCTAAATAGAAAGCTCCTACAACAGCGATGAACATCAATAAGTTAATACTTTTAAAATTCAAATTAAATAATGCTTTTAAACCATGCCAAAGGGTTTCTCGCCCAAAAAAAAGAGTGAAAGTAAGAAAAAAAGGTAAGGCAATTTCTTTAGGAAGGTGAATGCCCCCTAATGAAAGAAATTCAAAGACAGCAATAAATAAGGTGCCTGCTATTAGCCATAAAATTTTGGGTTCATTCCACATAATTGATATCTCTATATCGTTGTTTAGCTGCAAAAAGTTTATATAATGCTGGAAGAACTAAAAGTGTCAAAATGGTAGCGCTAATGATTCCTCCAATCACAACAGTTGCCAAAGGTTTTTGCACTTCTGCTCCCGTTCCTGATGCTAACGCCATCGGAATAAATCCAAATGAAGCGACTAAGGCTGTCATTAAAACGGGGCGGATGCGTTGAAGAGCCCCTTTTTTAATAGCTTTTTCAATGTGGCTTTCAGCATCGCGGAGTTGATTAATTGAGGTAACTAAAACAAGCCCATTTAAAACAGCGATGCCAGAAAGAGCGATAAACCCAACTGCAGCAGAAATAGAAAAGGGCATGTTTCTTATCCATAGAGACAAAATCCCTCCTGTTAATGCTAAAGGAATGCTTGTAAAAACAAGTAAAGCATAACGGGCAGAGTTAAATGCAGAATAAAGAAAAATAAAAATTAACATTAAAGCAATTGGAATGACTATAAATAAACGATTGCGAGCTGAAAGGAGGTTTTCAAACTGTCCGCCCCAATCTAACCAATAACTACTTGGAATTTTGACTTTGTCTCGAATTTCCTGCTTCGCTTGTTCTACAAATGTTCCTAGATCCGATCCTCGAACATTGGCTTGAATGGTAATAAATCGTTTTCCATTTTCACGTCTGACTTCATTGAGGTTATTTTGAATATTTAAAGAAGCAACTTCACCAAGTGGAATATTTGAAAAATAAGCTTTTTTAGATTCTATTTTTAGGGGAATAGGTAGTTGACTAATTGTAGTAAGGTCTTCTCGTGATGAATCAGGAAGTTTTACAATAATATCAAATCGGCGATCTCCTTCAAATAACTGACCCGCTTTTCCTCCTCCTAAAGCAATAGAAATGACTTCCAAAATATCTGAAACATTTAATCCTAATCGACTTGTTGTCTCTCGATCAATTTTAATATCTAAAACCGGAAGACCACTCATTTGAGACACTTTTACGTCAGCGGCTCCTGGAATTCCTTTTAAGACTTGGGAAATACTCTCAGCCGTTTTTTCCAACAAAGAAAAATTATCTCCATATACCTTCACAGCTAAGTCACTGCGAACCCCTGAAATTAACTCATTGAAACGCATTTCAATAGGCTGTGTAAATTCATAATTATTGCCAGGAACGAATTGAACAGATTGTTCAATTTTATGAATTAAATCTTCTTTAGTCAGTTCCGGGTTAGGCCATTCTTCTCGCTTTTTTAAAATAATAAAAGTATCTGAAACATTGGGAGGCATGGGATCAGAAGCCATTTCAGCTGTCCCTGTTTTAGAAAATACGAATGAAACTTCTGGCAGTGTAAGAAGTGTTTTTTCTACGTCCTTTTGCATTTCTGTTGACTGGGATAATGAGGTGCTTGGAATACGCATAACATGCATGGCTAGATCTCTCTCATCTAAAGTAGGAATAAACTCTTCGCCAAGCCTGAAAAAAAGAATGAGTGAGATAAGAACAACTATTAACGATGACAAAGTTGTGGCTAAGGGAAAACGCAACACTTTTTCGAGAACGGATTGATATATTTTTTTTATGAAATGAACAAACCCCTTTTCATTTTCTTGCATATTTCCTTTCACAAAAAGAGAAATCATTGTCGGCACAAATGTGAGGGAAAGGATAAATGCCGAAATTAAAGCCATAATTACTGTCATAGCCATCGGATAAAACATTTTTCCTTCTACCCCTGATAATGTTAAAATAGGAACATAAACAGTGATAATAATAGCTTGTCCAATCACGGTCGGTTGAATCATTTCCTGGCTTGCAGCTAAAACCTCTTCAATTCGTTCTTGTTTAGTTAAATCTCTACGAAGGGCCTTTCTCGTAAGAGAAAGTCTTCTTAAACAATTTTCCGTAATAATAACAGCTCCATCAATAATAAGTCCAAAATCAATGGCACCAAGGCTCATTAGATTGCCACTGATTTGTGTGTGTACCATTCCAATCGCTGTCATCAACATAGATAAAGGAATGACCAAGGCAGTAATTAATGAAGCTCGAAAATGTCCTAAAAAAGCAAATAAAATCGCAATAACAAGAATAGCTCCTTCACTTAAGTTTTTCGCAACTGTATCAATGGTGGCATTAACAAGCTTTGTCCGATTGAGCACAGGAGTAATGGTGATATCTGGAGGAAGCGTGTGAGTGATTTCAGAAAGCTTTTGTTCAACAGCTTGAGATACAGTGCGACTATTAGAACCTATTAACATGAGAGCGGTTCCAATAACTGATTCTTTGCCATTGTGAGTTGCACTTCCTGTGCGCATTTCTTTCCCAATTTTTACCTCAGCAATATCTCGAATGCGAATGGGGATACCTTCTCGTGTGGCAACAACAATTGTCTCTATTTCTTTAGGGTTATTTAATCTTTCATCTGATTTAACGAGTAACCCTTCTCCTAATTTTTCAATATAGCCAGGACTAATACTTAAATTATTTTTTTGTACGGCTTGAATCAGGTTATCAAAACTTAATCCCAACGCAATCATTTTTTCGATGTTGGGCTCAATGTGATATTGCAGAACATACCCTCCAATCGAATCAATTTCAGCTAATCCCGGGATGCTCTTCAGTTGAGGTTTAATGATCCAGTCTTGTATAGTGCAAAGATAAGAAGCTTTTTCTTCTTCATTTTTTAAAATTTGTCCTTCTTGGGTTCGATAAGAACCATCAACCATCCATCCTGCAAGTTTTCTATTCTCATTTTTTTCAGAATGAGGGATAAAATCAACTGTCCACATATAAATTTCGCCAAGTCCTGTAGAAAGAGGACCCATGTGAATTTCAGCACCTTCGGGGAGATTTTTAATCGCTTCATTTAATCTTTCATTAATCTGTTGCCTAGCAAAATAAATATCGACGTTATCATCAAAAATAGCTGTAACTTGAGAAAAACCATTTCGTGATAAAGATCTTGTCATTTGAAGACCAGGAATACCTGCTAAAGCTGTTTCAATCACATAAGAAACTTGCTTTTCTATTTGAATAGGAGATAAACCACCTAAAATGGTATTGATTTGAACTTGATTATTAGTAATATCAGGTACAGCATCGATGGGTAATTTAAAAAAAGAAAAAATTCCATAGCAAGCTACTAAAGAAGTGAAAAGGATAACTTTAAGTGGATGATATAAGGAATAGCGAAGGATATTTTCAATCATCCCTAATCCTCATGTTCAGCTGAGTTTTTTCCTAATTCAGCTTTTAATAGAAATGTCTTGTTTACAACATAGGATTCCCCAGGTTTTAAGCCAGAAAGAATTTCTGTATTTTTTCCATCACTTTGACCAAGCTGAACAACTCGCTTTTCAAATTTGTTTTTAGAACCGACAAATAAGATTGGTTGATCATCAATCATTTGAATCGCATCATTGGGAACTACGAGAGGACAGGGCAGTTGTTCCGTTTCGATTAAAGCTTTGACAAAAACTCCCGGACGCCAATCTCCCGTTTGATTATCAAGTTCAGCAATCGCTTTAGCCGCAATTGTTTCATCTGCCACAATAGGACTGACATAAATGAGTCTAGCTTGCCCCAATTTATTTTCGCTAGGTATTGTAACGTTAACCAGTTGTCCAGCTTTCACTTTATACAAATCTTTAGGATAAATGCCAATTTCAACCCATACTTTAGAAAGATCAGCTACTTCATAAATGATATTTGTATTTTCTATAAATTCTCCTATTGTAATATGCCTCATGATTACTGTTCCATCGATAGGAGAGCGTATAGAATAGAGTCTCAAATTAGGATCGCTTTGGACGGCTAATTCCTCTATTTCGCTTGAAAGTAAACCAAATGCTTGCAGTTTCTGTTTAACCAACTGAAGATTAATGAAAGATTCTTCATATCCATTCTTAGCATTGAGATAATCTTGCTCTGAAGAAACTTTTTCTTGAAAAAGCTTTTTTTCTCTTTTTAAAATCGATTGAGCTAATTTCTCGCGACTTAAAGCAGCCAGAAAAGCCGCTTTATAATCTGCCATGTCACTACTTTCTAAGATGGCCATTATGTCTCCACGTTTGACTAAATGACCAAGGTTATAACTAGCCTCACGAGTGATCCCAGAAACTTTTGGAACGATATGAGCTAATTGATCAGGTGGAAGAATAATTTTTCCGGGTGTAGAAATTGACAAAAAGAGGGTCCCAGCTCCTGCTTTTTTTATCCTGATACCTAGTTGTTTAATTTGATCTGTTGTCAAATAAACAGAATTTTCTTCGTGCTCTTCTTGAGAATGAGAAAATAACTGAACTGATGAAAATAACATACACAGAATAAAATAACGGAAGGAGTTTCTGTTCATAAAGTTAATCCAGTTGACTGTTTAAATAGTCCATATCGGCACGTTTGGTGTGGTAATGGATTAATGTTTGAATATAGTTTTCTGTGATTTCAAACAATGTTCTTTGAGCATCTAATACGTCCAAATATTCGAATTTTCCTTCTAAATATCCTTTATGAGCTAGTTCAAAGGCTTGTTTCGCTAAAGGAAGAGTTTTGCTTTGTATTTCTTGGGCTTCTAAGTAAGAGCGATTAAATTCTTCATGAATAATAGACAGTTTAGACTGGAGAGTAAGGGCTAGCAATCTTTTCTGATCATCAACTTTTAACATTTCAAAATAGGCTTCTGAGATGTTGCCTTGATTTTGGTTAAAAATGGGAATAGGGATGGATACTCCGGCAATTAATCCCTGATTTTTTTCTTCATAATTGATTTTATATCCTACTTGCATAGTCACATCGGGAATGCGATTCGCTTTTTCCAATCGCCAATGATGTTTTGCATTTTGCAATTGATAGAGGAGTTGAGTAATTTCTGGTTGATTGCAAAGATCTTCAATGTAAGTTTGAAGTTCTTTCGGCATTTCGAGGTCAAAAAAGGGAAATAAGACGGTTTTAAAGTCAGGACACGTTTCAGCCCAAAGCAAAGATAATCTTCGTTTGGCATTTTTTAAATCTATTTGAGCTTTTTCAGAGTTAATTAATGTTAGAGAATAAGCCACTTGTGCTTTATTTTGTTGGATTAAAGAAACTTTACCAGCCTCCACTTTTTTTGTGGCAATGTCTAGCATTTCTTTAGCAATTTGTGATTGTTGAATTGCGTTTTTTAAAAGTTCCTGGTTGGCAGCTACTTGTATGAAAGCGCGATGAAGACGATTTAGCAGGATAAGTTTTGAAATATCATAACCCACCATAGCTGCGTAATAGCGATAAGATGCAGCTTGCGTTCGTATTTGCCGTTTATCCCCAGTTTCAAACAATTGAGACCAAATATAGCTCTCTTCTCGATGATTCCAACCTTTCCAGTTGCGTCGACCAGAGAAGTTTTCGACTTCATAGCTTAGAACGGGATTAGGAGCGAGTTGTGCTTGTTTAACTAAAGAGTATTTAGCAGAGAATTCTTCTTTGGCAATTTGTAGAGAAGGTGAAGCGGTTAAAACGCGGTATACGGCCTGATTCAAGTCTAAAATGGGGAGATTGCTTTCCCTATTTTCGTCTATTTCGGCGTGTAAAAATGAAAGAGTGGAAAATACAAAAGTTCTCAGCACGAAGAGTAAAAAAAAAGGATATGATGCTAAAATTTTAACGAATTTGGAGAACATTTATCCTCTCTATTTGTTCAATCCGAGTTTTCAAGCGCGTCATTCCAAATAAGAAAGGCATACTCTTGTTAATTAATTTCTTCAACAAAATAGATTGAGACTAAGAATTTATTCGACAGAGAATTTTACCATTTTTGCTCTGTTGAAGATTTAATTGCTCATCAAAACCTTTCAAAGTTTAAGGATTTGGAGTGAGATTCTGTTGATTAAAGCTTATTTATTAAAAAACCGGTTTGTAAATAATTTTTTTTGAATCTAAAAGAAAATTTTTTGTGTATTTTTCTTTTCGTCTACTCGATTTGTTGTTGGAAACACATTTGGTGAAATCTATTAGAAAAATCATCCACAAGACAAAACAGTTTGATCATCTCTATCTCATTTATTTTGGCCTCTTTCCTTAGTTTTTGTTCTGGAAAACAAAATCTTCTAACAGAAAAGAGGTCTTTTTTCAACAAAGATCCCTCAGAATATAGTCCAAAGATAGCTTACATTAAACTGGCGTTTTAATTAGAGGCATTTTATGGGCCGCCATCTGTGACGCAAAAGTTGATCGGCAATTGTGCCACCAAAATTGTCTTTGCTGAGCAAAATCCCCTCCATGCTGGCCGCCTTGCCGACATGTTTTAGGAGCAAGAAATTAGAGAGTATCAAAAAAAGACTGTCTTATGGAGTTAACGACATTCGAAATGGGGTAAGTTTAAATCAACAAACGCGTTATCAACAATTGATTACTAAGACTGATATTCAATTTCTGTCTCGCAACCAAGCCTTTGTGCGCTTACCTGATAACTGCCCGATTGTGCGTCTCAAAGTGCCTATTTTACCTTGCTGAGTTTTTGCTGATTTGTTTTTAAGAAGTCGTATGCTTAAAATTTTAAATGTAAGTACAGAGACGGTTTGAACAACAAGAGATTTACTTACCAAGGCCTTTTATAAACTGGTCATTTTAAGAGTTTTGATAGCCACGCTTCAGAAATATTCCACGCTTAACAAACTTACATAGCTTAATTTAAACTTTTACCATTTAATGTTTAAAATTTTTTAACCAACTATAAAAGGATTAAGTCAGCTCAAAAATATATGCAGAACTGATAGCTTCATTGAAGCTATCTGCCCTTTTGTAATGATTAAAGCAATGCTCAAGCAAAATAAGCAAATGCATCTCATGCAATTACAGTTTCTTAACTCGAATAATTTCCACTCTTATTTGATTTATTCAAAATTAGTCTGTAAATCATTTGCACTATCTTAGGATCGATTTCTTTTGCGTACATAATAGGAGATTTACCAAATTTTTTATTTATTGTTGTGATCTGAAGATCGAAAGGGCTATTAAGAAGTAATTGAAGGGAATCCAAATCTTTATTCTTGATGAATACATATAATAAATAATGTCTAAGCTCATCGAGATAAGGCCCCTCTTCACTTAAAATCTTTGATGTCTCGTCCAACTTTATTTGAGCTCCACGCTCAATCAGGAGCTTGGCACCCTCATAATATTCTGACTCTATAGCGATATCCAAAGGCGTATGACCTTGATCATCTTGGGCATGAAGATTAATTCCTTCCTGAGAAAGTAAAAATTCCATCATTTCCAGATGCATATTTGTGGTAGCAACATGCAAGATAGTCCTTCCGTCCTTGTGATTTGCATTCACTTCATGGGGATCTTTGTTAAACTCAAGAAGCAGTCTTGTCATCTCTACATTTCTGTTAAAGACTGCCCAATACAAGGGAGAAAGGCTACGATAGAGCTGTTCAGAATTAATTTCAGCTCCTTCTTCCATTAATAAACGAACAACTTCAATCTGATTTTCACAAGCTGCCATGGATAAGTAGGGTTTTTCATTTATTTTACCACGATAATAGGGCAAAAGCACTTGCACGAGCTCTAAAGGATCGCTATTATCTGTAATTGCTATACTAAGAAGGGTGTAATGCCCCCGAGCTTCCCCTTTTGAAAGCGGAATATCGTCATACTCCATTATTGAAGCACTACGGATTAATTCTTTAAAAATATTAGCTTTAGCTTTTGCTTTAAGTCTACTAGTGGTTACGCAATAATCAAAAATAGTGCGTCTATCGTTATCATAGAAATTAGGATTATAAGAAAGGATGAGCTCAATAATTTCTAAATCTCCGCAATCTAAAGCACGCTTTAAAGGTGTTATCTCGTAGAAGTCCCAATCATCTACAAGTTGTTCATCCTTTTCAAGGAGCTCTTTGATTTTATCCTTATTGCCTTGTTTTATCGCTGCGTGCAATTCTTTACTTTGGCTAGAAGGTTTTTCTGATTTTTTTTGAATCTCATAATCAGGAGAAATATTTTTAAGGATTCTTTTAAATTCTTTTACAGTTTGAAAATTACGAAGAGCCGTCTCTCCGTTCCAATTTTTCACATATAAGTCAGCACCATGATCAAGCAATAACCTCAAGGTTTTTTCCATTTTATTTTGATTAAAATAAGACGTATCAACACTATTTGCTAAATGATGAAGAATAGTTTCTCCCCGAGTATCTTGCATGTTTAGTTTTTTGATTAGCTCTTTGTCAGCTAATTTCTTTTTTTTAAGAGCTTCCAAAACGATATTTATGCCTTTTATATTTTGTGTATTTAGCTTTTTGATTAGCTCTTCGTCAGTTATTTTCTTGTTTTTCAGAGCTTCCAAAATGATATTTATGCCTTTTGCATTTTGTGTATTTAGCTTTTTGATTAACTCTTCGTCAGTTACTTTCTTGTTTTTAAGAGCTTTTAAAATGATATTTATGCCTTCAGTATTATGTGTATTTAACTTTTTGATTAACTCTTCGTCAGTTACTTTCTTGTTTTTAAGAGCTTTTACAATGATCTCTATGCCTTCAGCATTATGTGTATTTAGCTTTTTGGTTAGCTCTTCGTCAGTTGCTTTCTCGTTTTTAAGAGCTTTTAGAATGATCTCTATGCCTTCAGCATTTTGTAAGTCTGCCACTTGTCTTAACAAAGACCGATTGGTTTGGTAATTAATTGCTGTTGGATCAACTCCGAGTTTGATAAATAATTTTAAAAGAGGATTGATGATTTCCTGGTTTTGCTTTTCTTGCAACTCAAAATTTGTGGAAGTCGAGCCGATTTCTATGAGAATAAAAAGTCGGGTTTTTAGGTAATCGATTTTTTTTAGTAAAGCTTGTTTATCAGCTGAACTAACAGGATTTTTTAAAACTTTTTGCAAGAATAGATTAAGAATAGTTATAGCAAAACGATCTTTAAAAGATGGGCGGACTAATAACCTATTAAAGCCTTCTTGAGAGCTTAAGAGTGGGGTTAGATGTAAGAGGAATTTGCTGAGATAGTTTGGAATTTTTGTACTGTTTTGAAATAGCGGATCCCTAGAAGTGCTCATTTTGAAGAATCGTTTACAATTGCCATCTGTTTCGATGATTGCTTTAAACCGCGAACAAACTGACCTTAGATTAAGCAAATTTTTTGAATTTTCCGTTAAAAAAGTAAAAATATGAGTAACAATTTCAACTGGCACTGATACCCCACAGAGTTTATCAGATGTGTCAATGACTGTTGCTTGGGCATTCTGAGCTTGAAAGCGAATTGGTTCGTTCCGAATCATTTTTATTCCCTAGGTAGCTTTTAATAAAAATTTTTTACCCCAAACTCTACAATGTTAGATAAAAAAAATCAAATCAGGGCAATTCAGATTTCAAATCAATGATATATATGGTTCATGAAAAGATTAAACGGAATGCTTGTAGAGTGTTTAATAAACTTAATTTTTCCTGAAAATTGATTAGATGATGGATTGAAAGCTTATATATTTTTTTTCTCTTTCATCGTTCTAATTACAGAACATTTAAATACTTCTACTTAAACCATGTAAAAACAACTTTAAAATATTTATTCCCTCATCTTGTTGGGTACTCAAGATTTTTTTAACTAAACATCAAGCATTTTTTCCTATGTTTTGCTTTACCCAAGAACACTAAGGGATCTGTAAAGGGAGTTTATTGATAGATTCTACAGGATTAACGGTTTGCCCGCGTCAAACGTGCCTCTTCCCATCGTGTCTTTAAAGAGCCAAGCTAAGTGGGGAAAAACAACCATTGGTTGGTGCTTTGGGTTTAAGCTCCATCTTGTGATTAATCATCATGCAGAAATTGTCGCATTTAAGTTGACAACTGGCAATATTGATAATCGCAAACCCGTTCCAGAAATGATAGAAGGAATGAAAGGAAAAGCGTTCGCAGATAGAGGGGATATTTCAGAAAAACTAGCTCATACTATAATGCAAAAAGGAATTCATCTTTTCACAAAAGTAAAGAAGAAGATGAAAAATCAATGGATCCCATTAATGGATAAACTCATGCTAAAAAAGAGGGCTATGATTGAAAGTGTGAATCATCTGTTGAAAAGTAGCTGTCAGATAGAACATCATCGGCACCGAAGTCGATGGAAGTTTCTTAGCCATCTGATGGCAGGCCTTGCTAATTATTGCTTGAATCCATCCAAGTCTCGACTGTTCTTTTCAAAAACAGAAATCGAAGTAGCTTAAGCTCCTAGAATATTTTTGAGGGTTTCTTACGTTAAACTGGCGTTAATAAAATAAAGAAATAAATGCTTATAAGATTTAAGCGCTATTCTCATGCGCGCCAAAAAGGTTAAATGATTACAGTCTAATAATATGCTTTTTCCCATCCTCAAAAAGATGAAAATAGAGGAAACAATATTTTATTTTAGAATAAATATAATTTTTTTGCCTAAACTGACAAAGTATTTTCGGAATAACGATGTGCCATGTGTGAACAATAAGGTTGCTGAACGTTAACGATTGTAAATAAATATATATAGAGATCAATTCCGAAGAATAGATATAATTTTTTTGCCTAAACTGACAAAGTATTTTCGGAATAACGATGTGCCATGTGTGAACAATAAGGTTGCTGAACGTTAACGATTGTAAATAAATGTATATGGAGATCAATTCCGACTAATTTAGTTTTTATTGAGATAAGCCCTTTTGCTAACAAACAAGCACATCGGTTGATAAATTCAAATATTTGAAATAAAATTTTACAGATAGGCTGGGCAATAGCGATTATCTTTAACCAAAAAGGTTTTTCTTGAGCAATTTCCGGATTAGCGCGACAAATTTCGAAGATAGGCTGGGAAGCAGCGACTATCTTTAGCAAAAAAGAATTTTCTTTAGCAATTTCCTGATCTAGACGAGGAATTTCATTCAAAGCTGTAAAATTTGACGGCTGGGGTGATAAAGTATCGGGGTACCCAATGTTAGAACTATATGGATTGATGTTGTTCATACGCTTCTACCCTTTTACGATGAATTTTCAAAATTTCCCATGTTTTAAAATGATTGTCAACTAAATTTTGATAAAAGGGAATATCAGCATATTGACGAAAGAGATCAGGTATATCTTTCATCGCACGATAATGAACTTTCGCAAAAATTTCAGCTGGTATTGTTATTTCGCTCTTTTGTTCACTATCAATGATAGTCCATGAATCATATGTTAAACCAATATTACGTTCTTTTTCGGAGACTAAACGAAAATTTTCTAGCTTTGTTTTAGGTAGTTGATTAAGAAAGTAATTCGCATATTCCTTTGGCGAAGGAAGTAAATCTGCTTCGATTATTGTTGTTAGGTTTACAAATTCCTTTCCATAAAAACAATCTAACATAAAAGCTGGAAAAAAATTGAGTAGCTCTCTATACACGCCTATTTCCACTAATTTAATACATTCTTGATACTCTTTAATAGCTTTATCTGCAATTTGTTTAGTTTTGTCAAGTTGTATTGATAATGCGTTAACATCTTTTAAGTAGGAAATTTCTTTGCATTGATAAAAATAAAATTTGTAAAGGCCAAAACTAAGGTAGATGGGAAGTTGCGTCGACATATCAGACAAAAATTTCATTTTAGAAAAAGAAGAGGGTGGGGAACCTATTTTATTGAAAAATTTCTGTGCGGCAGCGTCGACCGTAGAAGGAGGGGAGGAAGGAAAGCCTGATTCATCGATTTGAACATCTTTACAAAGCTCTATATACGAGTTACAAAAATCGATACAAAGATTGATTGTCATAATTACCTCCTCTATTTACTAATTTAAAATTCAACGTTTTTTTTGAGCTAAGCTTAAATGTCTTTTTTATTTTAACTGTTATCAAATTTAAAAAGCATTTTACTTTTATCCGCAGTAAAATCAAAACCTGCAGAAAACAGATTAGATTAATCAAATATTTTTTAATAACAAAAAAATTGATGCGCATTTTTTTATTTAAATTACCATTTTAATATAAAAAGCATCTTTCAAATATTCTAAAAAGGATTTTTTTCTCTATAGTATTGCATTATAAAAAAAATAATATAATGAAAAAATCCATGCTATTTAATCAAACAAAACGTAACAGCTCAGAAAAAAATTATTCAAAAGAATAAATCATTAAAAACTAGAAAGAAGTTGATTCACTACGATTAAATCTAAACGAATCTTGAATGAAAACTATTTTGAATAAATGCTCAGTCATTTCATTTACTGCAATTTTGTAATGAAGCACAAATGCTAAAAACGAAAATTGTGGTTCAAAATTAGCCAGAAATTGCATAAAAAAGAGAATAATTTAAATTAAAAGCAGTAAAGTTTGAAAAATCTTAGTGGCTAAATAAGAAGTCGATTAATTTATTAGCTGCAAAGCTTTTTACGGTATTTTTCAAAAGAGAGGCTTGGATGAAATGGAAAAAATGAAGGAATGAATTTTATCGTACCGACTACGGGAAAGAAAAAAATACTTATAAAATTCAAAGGCTTTTTTGACAAATGTCAAAGCAGTTTTTAGCTTGGTTAAATTTTATTAGTACACACTTTTTATCATCAAAAAGATGAAAATAGGGGAAACAATATTTTACCTTAGATTAGAATAGATATCATTTTTTTATCTAAACTGATAAAGCATTTTCGGTATAACGATGTGCCATGTGTGAACAACGAGGTTGTTGAACGTTAACAACTGTAAATAAATGTATATGGAGATCGATTCCGACTAATTTAGTTTTTATTGAAATAAGCCCTTTTGCTAACAAACAAGCACACCGGTTGATAAACTCAAATATTTGAAATAAGATTTTAAAAATAGGCTGGGCAATGTTATATATTTTGACCAAATACCAACTCCATTTACCTATTCTATCAATAGGTACGAGTACCCGGATAATTGTTCGGATCAAATGTTTTTGATAATCATTTGGATTATCAAATTCAAAACGTTTACAAGTATAGCAAGGCTCAACAATAGTGCTAGAATCACAAGAATTGATATTATTCATAAGCTTTTAACTCTTTCTGTATTTTTTTGGAAAAGCTCGATTGTCTCTAAATCTCTGGCAATTAAAACTTTTTCTAAGAAATTATCAGTATGGTGTTGAAATAAACGCTTTATGTCTTCTATTGCGCGATGATGAACTCTCGCAAAAATTTCAACGGGTATTATCGTTCGCGCTTTCTGCTCACAATCATCTATAGCATATAAATCAAATGGTAAATCAATGTTACGCATTTTTTGGATGACTAAACGAAAATTTTCCAACTTCGTTTCAGGCATATGACTTATAAAGAGATCTATCAATTCTTCCAATTGACAATTTAGGTCTGATTCAACCGTTATTTTCACAAATTCAAGCCCATACAAATAATTTAACATTGACATTGGTAAAAATTTAAACATTTCTCGACCCATGCCCTTTTCCATTAATTTAATGCATTCTTGATAATCGTGGATTGCTTTATCGGCAAGTTGAGTAATTTGATTAAGTTGTATTAATATCGTAGGATCTGTTGGATCAGAAATATCTTTAACTTGATAAAAATAAAATTTATAAAGGCTTAAGCTAAGGTGGGTAGGAATTTGAGCTGATATTTCGCTCAGAAATTTTGCTTGATAATGACAAGAAGGAGAACCAATGCTTTTAAAAAATTTTTGTCCTGCTTCTTCTGCAACTGAATCGGAAACAGAAGAAAGACTTTGTTCACTAACCTGAAAATCTTTACAAAGCTCTATAAAAGAGTTAAAAACATTATTTATCATAATTTCCTCCAATTAATTTTGGACATTGTAAAAATTGGCCATTTTTTGTAGTCAAGCTTAAATGTTTTTAAGTTTAACAATTAGCTAACTTATAGCTAACTTAAGAAGCATTTTACTTTTAGGCGGAATAAAGTCAAAACCTGCAAAAAACAGATTAAATTAATTAAATATTTTTTAATAACAAAAATTTGATGTGCATTTTTTATTAAAATCATAATTTTTATATAAAATTCATTTCTTTGACGGTTCTGCAGAAGATCAATTTAATTGGTACTTTGGCAAGATGTTTTGGTTTTATGAAGAATGATATGCTTGTTATAAAAAAGCTTACGATAAATTGATGATTCCTCTAGCAGCATTATTAATTGCTTCTGGCTGGATCTCATAGCGTTCCCGGCAATCCGTCTATTACGGAGCAAGGAACTAAATTTATTTAAAAAAAGCTTTAAAAAAAGCGTTACTTACAAAGTAGCTTTTATGATGAAAACTTTTGCCTTCGACATAATTTGAAAGGATATTTAGGCAATTTTTTGTAAAAATTACAAATTAACCCTTTGAACTCTTTTTAAGATAATTCTTATTTGCTTAACGTCGATGCTCCATGAGGGGAGGAATCCATAGGCATAATTGAATCTTTTAAGGAAACTTGTTCAGGAGTAGCTTCTGGTGGCAAAGGATCAGCAAGCTTGATACCAGTAAACCCCATAAATGCCATAGACATTAATCCTGACATGATAAAAGTAATCCCCATTCCTTTTAATTCGGGAACCACATTAGATATCGCTATTTTTTCTCGAATAGCTGCAATCAAAGCAATGGCAAGCCACCAGCCTACAGCTGAACCAAAGACGTAAATAAGGTTAGGAAAAAAAGGATAATCTCGAGTCACTGCAAATAGGCAAGCTCCTAAAATTGCACAATTGACTGCAATGAGAGGAAGATAGAGTCCAAGCGACATATAAAGAGCGGGAGAAACTTTTTCGATAATAATTTCGAGGATTTGTGTAAAACCTGCAATCACAGAGATAAATAGTAGAAACTCCAAAAAACCGAGATTGATTTGAGAACTATCTATTCCAAATGCACTTAACCAGGTTAAAGCTCCCGGGCCTGTCACAAAACGATGCACAAACCAATTTAAAACTCCAGAAACTGTCAATACAAAAACAACAGCGATACCCAATCCATTAGCTGTTTTTAGCTTATTAGAGCAGGCTAAATAGGTACACATTCCTAAGAAATTGACAAGTAAAAAGTTCTCAATAAATACAGCTTGTAATAACAGACCAAAAAGGTTTAGCAGGCTGTAGGGTCCCATCCACATGATAAAGTCTCCTCTTTTCAATAAATGGTATTAAGCATTACCTTGCATTTTTTTAGATACGTAAATGAGACCACCGATTAGAAAAAAAGCTGCCGGAGGACTAACCATCAGAACAAAGTTTTCATAGCCGTCAGGATTTGCTGCTGTGGCATACCATGATTGGGGAATAACTTGATAACCAAATAGTTGGCCAAATCCAAATAACTCTCTAATAAAAGCAATAATGAATAAGACAATGGCATAACCCGTTCCAGCACCTAACCCGTCTAAAAAAGCTGCTAAAGGCCCTACATTTTTCGCCATTCCTTCTGTTCTTCCCATCACAATGCAATTTGTAATAATTAATCCAACAAATACACTTAAAACTTTAGAAATACCAAAAAAATAAGCTTGTAAAAACTGATCAATAATAATGACAAAAACGGAAATAATTGCTAATTGAACGATCATGCGAACACTGTCTGGAGTAATTTTTCTCAGTAAGGAAACAAACAGAGAGGAAAAAGCTGTGACAAATGATACTGAAAGCCCCATCGTAATGGCAACACTTAATCGGTTGGTAATCGCTAAGGCAGAACAAATTCCCAAAACAGCTACTAAAACTTGGTTACTAGACCAAATTTGTGAGGTAAAATAACTCGAAACTGGAGGTTCGGGCTGACTCATGAATTCCCTTTATTGTGATTGAATTTTAGCAAATTTATCCTGAGATTTAATTAAAAAAGGCCTGTAAGCTGCTAAGACATTTTTATATGCGTTTGTAACTCCATTACCGGTTAGTGTGGCTCCAGCCATGCCATCTACTGCACTTAAAGCTTTGGGCGAATTTCCCAGGACTTCGCTGACTTTTCCTTTAACAACAGTAATTCCAAGTGTTGCGGTTTGAAAATCTGTTTTTCCATCAGCACTTTCTTGAAAAATGTGCTTACCTGGAAATTGGCTTTGCCAAGGAGCATCCGCAATATTTGCTCCTAAACCAGGAGTTTCTTTTTGATCATACCAAGAAATTCCAATGACTGTATTTCCGTCTGGCTTAATGGCTAAATACCCATAAATTGCATCCCAAAGTCCCATTCCGTTCACGGGAATTACATAACCTTCAATCGGAGAGTTTTCATCTATGTCTTTAGAATTTTTTTTGTTCGGGAAAATTTTGTAAATCAATTTCCATGGTTGTCTATAGTATCCTGTTTTACGGTATTGAGCCACATATTGAGATTCGTCAATTTTAGCTTCTTGGAAAGTTGTTATTTCCCCTTTAGAATTAGTTAAAAACGGTTGAATGCGATTTTTATAAATTTCTAAAATCTGTTCTCCAGTAGGGATGATTTCGCGATCAATTTGTTCTAAACTTCCTCCTGTTACGAATTTAGCAGGAAGAAATTCACCTTTCTCGTTTTGTATTAAAAAATATCCATAAGGGCTAATGATTCGAGCAGCAATAAGCATTTGTTTGCTTCGATCTAATTCTTTAGAAAGTTCTTGAGGGCCTTTTAAAGAACTAGCCAGTACTGACAAGATCAATGCACAGACCAAACTTAAGATAACCATGAAAATGAGCGTATATTGATTTTGGCTCATTCGAGGTTTTTGATTAGGCTCTGACACGTCGTAAACTCCTGTTCCTTTCATATTGGACTACATAATAATCGATTAGGGGAGCAAATACGTTAGCCATTAAGATCGCTAGCATAACTCCTTCAGGATAAGCGGGATTAATAGTTCGAATGACAATGGCAATCATTCCCGCAAATGCTCCATAAATCCATTTAGCTAACTTTCTAGAAGGCGAAGATACAGGGTCTGTAGCCATGAAAACGATCCCAAAAGCTAATCCACCTAAAAGCAAATGTTTATAGGCCGGAAATGTAAAAGCAGCTGGATTCCATGCTCCTCCCTCAGCTCCTAATAGACGTGTACCAAATTCAAAGAGTAATGCTGTCATAAAAGCTCCCAATGTCATACCTACCATAGTACGCCAAGAACCTACTCCTGTCCAAATTAGGAGAATAGCTCCTAAAATGCAGGCGAAAACAGAGGTTTCTCCCATGCAACCTAATTTATCACCTAAAAAGCAATGCCAGTCACTATTATGTCCAAGACCATAATTTAAGGAGGCAAAATGATAGGCATCTTCATAATTTCCTGCTGCTAATCCTAATCCTCCATCCTGAAGAGGGGATGTGACAAATTGCCTAAGTTGATCAGATTCGAGTTGTGTTAAAGTGGCTTGATGTTGTCCAACTTCTTTCCATTGATTAAATTGTTTTTCAATGGTAGGGAAGGAATGAACTTGATTTCCTAAATCATTGGAAGCAATGGCGTCTACATGAATGCGTTTGATCTCTGGAGTTACATTAAATCGAGCAAGATGGGTCGCTTGACTATAGCCATCTAAACTTCCTGTGTGAGCATCTTGATTCATTTTAAGTAAACTTTCACGTACCAATGTAGGATTTGTTCCAACCCAAACATCACCTGACATTTTTCCAGGAAAGGTGAAGAATAAAAAAGCTCGGCAAGCAAGAGCGGGATTTACGATATTCATACCCGAACCACCAAAGACTTCTTTTCCTAAAATGACTCCTGCTGCTACCCCGACTGCCACCATCCAATAAGGGATTGTAGGAGGAAGAATTAATGCGTATAGAATACCCGTGACTAGAAGTCCTTCTGTGATTTCATGACCTCTTAGAATAGCAAACAAAGCTTCACATAATCCACCCACTGCATATGAAATAAAAATAATGGGAAGTAATGTTGTCAGCCCTATTTTGATAATGGTTAAAAAACGATTATCTTTCAAAGCGAAGTCTATGTAGCCTTGTAAAGAATTGGATCCTGATAAATATTCATTCATCAGTTTAAAATCACCACTTGTATAAATGAAATTTTGCAAACCTGTATTCCAAATTGCCACTAAGAGACAAGGCATGAGAGAAAAAATGACGATCATCATCCAACGCTTAATATCTACTGCATCGCGGATATGAGGTCCTTTCTTCGTATTTAAAGGAGCTTCGTATAAAAAGGTATCTGTCGCTTCAATTAAGGGACGTAACTTATGTAGGGGTTTTCCTTTTTCGGTCAAAGAAAGTTGATAATCTAACAGTCGTCTTAGCATTCGCGCATCCTTCTAATCTTTAACAATATAAGTATAAAAATTGTTTTTAGATTGCATACATTGGTGTGTTTTGAGTTTCAAAACTTCTATTGTATTTTGTGTCAGGCTATCAAATTAGCCGGATCTTGCAAATAAAAAAATAATGAACAGCAATACGAAAATTGTAACGTTTGTTTTTCATGTTATATTAGATCGTAAAAAATCTTTAAAAATTCTTATTTGTTAAAATTTTTGAATGAGGGAAATTTATTTTTGGGATGAATTTATTCAATAATAGGCAAAATTTGATAGTGGATAGTTGCGGTGGTAGATTTATAAGGAAAAGGGCAAACGACTCTATACGGAAGCCCTGTTGAAACTTGATAAGTAAAATAAACAACTTGATTCGATTCAATTTTAGGTTTGTGCATGATAGAAACATCAAAGATTTTATAATCTGTTAAACGATGTTCAAAAAAAATAGTAGGTTGAGCGCGTTCGAGTTCAATGCGCTCTTTGTAACTATTTTGATATGTTTTAATACATTCAATATATTCAAATTCTCCTCCTTTCCACAAAAAGTTTGAAAGTTGTGCAAAAGAAACTAAATGGAGAGGATCTGAGAGTTCAGGTAATGCTTCCACTAAAAGCCAGATGTGAGGATAAAGTTGATCCTGATGTTTAACAACGGGTAAATTTTCATTCCAACTTAGACAAACTGTGTGAGGACCAATGATCAGATTTTTTGGTGGTAAATTCATATGCTTTCTTTGCTGTTGCTATTTGCTATTACATTCAACAATATGGAATGTGAACTTTCCCTTCAATTTTTTTATCTTTTGTAAAAAATTGTTTCCTGCATTTGCTCAACCTCTATTGAGTGTTAGTGATAAATAAGTTACAATAAACTTTTTTTTCAGTCACTTGAACGCAAGTTTTCCTTTTTGGAAAATCCTAAGTTTTTGAGTTTTAAAGTATGTTTAAAAAAGTTTACCTTATTACATTCGTCGCTTGTGTGGTAGGGATAGTTTTGTTTTATCAAGCGATTGAATCATCCATTTTAAAATGGATGATTCAAAATTATTCTGCGCGTTATTTTGAAACCCCACTTCAGTTTAAAAAATTTATTTTACATAAAAATCAAATTGTTTTGCTTGAGTTACATACAGAAGACGATCAGTTTTCAGCTGATAAAATGGTCTTAGATTACAATTTAGATCTTTGGAATAGACAAGTTAATTTTTTTATCACTCTGGATCAACCAAATTATAGGTTAAAAGAAAAACAAGATAACCAATTATCTCGATTGCGTTCATGGACTGAAAAAACAACCTGGATTAATCTTCAAGCAGATTTGAAGATTAATCAAGGAGCTTTGATTTGGAATTCTTCTCAATTAACGCATCAAATGCAATTTGATTTAGCATTCAATCAAAAAAACGGTGGATATGTTAAAGCTTATTTTCAAGGTTCAGAAAAAAATAATAACTATTTAATTTTAGAATCTGTAAATCACTCAAATTTCATGCAAATTAACTTGCAATGTCATGAAATTGAGGTGACTAGTTTATTTTCTTTAGCTAAGACGGTATGGAAAGGATTGAATCATTGGCAAGTCTGCTCAGGAATTTTAGATGGAAAAATAGAAGCGATTTTTGTTCCTTATTCACGTCCTTACTTAACAGGGGATCTGTATATTGAACAATTAGCGTTTACAGACATTTTAGCTAATTTAAAAGGAAATATTCAACGAGCCTGGTTACATCTAGAAAAAAGTAGTCATTCTCATAAAGAGGAAGACGCCTTAACAACTGTTGGTCATGTTGAGTTTTTAAAGCCCGCTCACTTAAATTACCAGTCAAAGCAGATTGACAGTTGGTCTATAAACCATATTCTAGGGCGTATCTCTATCGATAGTTTAAAAAAAATGGTGGTTGATTTAAAAGCGAATGGTCTTTATCAACAAGAACAATGTGATTTCAATCTCATTGGTGAAGCGAATTTAAATTCCCGACGCCATCCAAATTTCAATCTGGATTTATTTTGTCGTTCTCCCAGCCAACAAGAAGGCCATGTCTATTTTTTTTTAGATGAATTATCTCAAGATCCTAAAAAAATTGAAATTAAGTTAACAAATCTTTCGCATGTGGAGTTTGGTTTCATACAAAGAATTTTGAGTATGTACTGGCCTAAACTTTCAAATATTGAATTAAAAAGTGGGATTTTTCAGGCTTCTCTTGAAGCACATCTCATTAAAAAAAATTTAGAAAACATTCAATTTAACCATCTTCAAGTAGATGATTTGAAGTTTAAACTTTCTAATTTTAATGCTGAATTTTCTCTGAAACAGGCAAAAGGTAATGGATCTATTCAGCCCTTGGTCCCAGAAATATGGCGAACCATTAATACTGAATTGCATATTGATAATGGAAATATTCAATTATTAGATCTAGATCAAGTTCCTTCTTTAACGTCTATTCAGACACATTTAAAAGTAGTCAAAGGGCTTATTCCTCATGCTTTGGCATCCCTGCAATTTGCAGGTCTTCAAGGAGACATGGATATTGAGTGGGGAGAGGAGGAGAACCTTATTAAAATCAAGTTAAATGGAGAAATGCAAGATCTAGCAAAATTTTTTCCTCAACATTTGAAACAAGGAATTCACAATCATTTAAGTCATCATCAGTTAGCTATTGTAGCTGATATCAAGAAACAAGCTTCAAATGTCGATTTAACAGGCATTGCTAACATTTGGCAGAAAAACCCTGAAAATGCGCAGCTTATTCATTTTGGAGGAGAATTAAAAAAAATTGCTGATGATCCCGAACGGAAATTTGCTCCGCTTGGTTGGTTTTATGCTCATAATGTCAATCTTGAAGAATATGTTGCGCCTTTTATATTCAAGCCAGCTTCTGTAGAAGTAAGAGGAAATGCTGAAGTCAAAGGTTCTATTGATCAAGAATTCCTGACAATTAATTATGATATCGATCAATTAGTGATTGAAAATGAAAATTTATTAATTGAATCTAAGCAATTACATTCATCGGTCCCTGGAAAACTTTTAGGTTTCCATGAACTCAATTTCAGGTCGTTACATCATCGAGGAATGATTCCTATTCGATGCGCTACCTATTTAGACAAAAATACTGGGCTACATTTTGACAATATCCAAGGTAAGGTCTTATTTAAAAATCAAACAATTCATATTCATTCTTTAGAAGGAGAGTGTCAGGATATTCAATTCGCTGGCTGTTTGGCATTAGATTATGAAGATCCAGCTCCCGAAGTATTCAATTTAAAAATTCATTGTCCGATTTTCAGTGGTAAAATTTCTCAAATACAGCATGTCTTAGAAATGCTTCATATTTCTTCCCCTGTTACAAAAATGAGAATTGATGGAGAATTAGTAGGGAAAGGGGAAGGATTATTTTTAAAATTTGAATTTTTCCCAAATAATTATCATCTATTCGCAAGAGCTAATGGAGCTTTACTAGATGGGTATTTTCCTTTTGAAAAAGAAAATTTATCTTTAAAAGGTCTTTATGCTGATGTAGATTATTTGCATTCTGAATCTTGTTTAACTCTCTCTGATATTCAAGGGACATTACTGATTGGAAAGCCAAAAGTAGTTCAAGAATGCGCTTTAAACGGGCATCACCTCTCTCTAAAAAATTTAAATAAACCCTATATTGATATTGATTTAGACATTTGTGTGAAAAAAGAGCAAGATGAACTAGCCCGTTTAGTTGCCATCACGCGAGAAACAATAGGGGGAGGTAAACAGATTGTTATCAATCCTGATTTATCGCATTTGAGTCATATTTACCCAGAAAAATTTCAATGTGAATTTTCAGCAGAGGGACATCTATCTTCTTTTGAGTTTGCATCTCATTTTAAAATTTATCCCCTTATAAAAAATTTATGTTTATTTAAAAAATCAGGATTGTTTTTTTTACCAGCTTCTTTCATTGCTAAAATAGATCAATTAGAACCTGTCGAAGGAGTAGCAGATTTTAGTTGGCATTATGATAAGTCAGAAAATAGCTTTTCTTATCAACTGGAAAGTAATTCTATACATTCTAACTCTCGTCCAATGCATAAAGCTTTTTTGGCAGGAAAGTTAGCTAACCGGCGATGGATCATTGATCAAATTCAATGGGATAATATCCATTTATCTGTTGATTTTCTACAATTAGAGGACAGATGGAAAATTAATTTTTTTGGATTAAATGATTCTGAATCCACTGTTTTAGGTTTAGAAGGAGAATTTATTCCTGATAAAGGGTTGTTAAATCTTCAAGTGAACTTATTAGAGCTTAATTTAGAACGAATAGAGCAATGGTCTATTTGTAAAAATTTTGCTATTAATTGGAACCCTCGAGGACAGTTACAGCTAAAAGGAAAGCTTAAGTTCGATCTTCTATCTGATTCATATTGTCATTCGATGATGGGATATTTAAAAGGAACGGCGAGAGCACTTTCTGTTCGTAATTGTTCTTTTGAAATTAATCGACCGATTCAGATCGATTTTTTAGAAGAAAATGAAATTCTCATTCACGAACTTCCTATCAACTTGAATCGACAATTTCGACAATTGGCTGAATGTAATTTTAAAATGCTTTATTTCAATCCAATGAAAAAAGGTTGGACATGCGAACAGTGTGATTTTCTTTTTCCTTCTCAGACTTTGAAAGAACTTTCTGCCATTTTATATCGTCATTTTCCTGATTTTATCGAGGAAAATAGTTTAGAACTGCTATCAAATTGTAAGCAAGAAGGCAATTTAGTTGGGAAATGTGCTTTTAAAATGAGCCCTTCTCGCCAAAAAATTCAATTGAATCTAGAAAATGGGGCTTATTTCTTAAATAGCCAGCTATATAATTTAAAAAATACTCAGTTTACAATTGATAATAGCTCGTTGACATTTTCCGCAGACACCCACCAAGAGAGATGTGCATTTCAAATTAAAGGGACGTCAGTTTGGCCAAAGCTTAATCAAGGAGAATGTTTTTTCGTTGATGAAAAAGTAACTTGTTTCCCTTTAAAAATTTCTTGGAATCGAAATAAAAAGAAAGAATTTCATATTCAAAAAATAAAGGGACATTTTTGTGGATTAGATGTAAACCTTGTAGAAGTTTGCGAAGAGTCTTCTTCGCAATGGTTTGCTCTAAAAGGAACGATTGGCTTAAATTTTAACTTAATCGATCCTTTACTAACTTATGATATATCTAAAAAAATCCAAAAACTTATGCTGGGCCCTCAGTATAAAATGGTTGGTTATTATTGGTTAAATAAAAAAGGAGGCCCCTCTTTATTAGAGTCATTTTATTTTCAAGGGAAACTAACTGCTGATGAAGCGATTTTAAAAGGATTTATTTTTAAGCAAGTTGAAGCCATCATTAATTATCAACCTAAAAAATTAGAAATCAGTCAATTTCGCATAGAAGATCCTGCAGGTATTTTTCAATGCTCTAAGTTAACAGTATTTCAAAATAAAAATAATGTGTGGCAATTTTGCCTTCCTCAACTGTCTGTAAAAAATTTCAAACCGGCTTTGTTAAAAGAAGAAGTACAAACAGTGACATTTGCACATAAATTTAAATCTTTGTTAGTCAAAAGATTAGATTTAGAAGGATTTCAAGGTTACTTAGGTGATGCTTCAACTTGGCAAGTTGAAGGACGTTGTCATTTTCTGAATTCATCACCTAAAAATGTTATTCATACTCCTCTTTTAGCAATTCCAGCTGAGATCATCTTAAGACTCGGTTTAGATCCCCAGGTGTTAAACCCAGTGAACGGAACAATTTTCTTTAAGATGTACGGCAATCGCCTTTATTTGACTCGACTTAAAGATGTTTATAGCGAAGGAAGAGGATCTAAATTTTACTTGGTTAATCATGAAAAGCCTTCCTGGATAGATTTGGATGGAAAATTATCTATTTTGATTCGAATGAAACAGTATAATCTCATTTTTAAAATTGCTGAATTATTTACTGTCTCTGTTCAAGGGAATTTAAAAAAGCCGACCTATACTTTGCAAAAGCAAGCAAAAACTTCAAGAAAAGGAGCTGCAGCTTTGTTTGGTAAATAAATATTTAATAAAATTAAATTTCGTTTATAATTTTACAAAACAAAAGTAAATAAAATTTAATAGAGAAAATAAATGTTTTTAAATAAATGGTTTGTTGTCTTTTTATTTTTTCTTCTCAGCTTTCTTGGGATCTACTTTTACAATTCTTTAACTGATGGTTTTCGAATTGCTCATATCACTTATCAGTTAGATTTTACACCTTTCTGGAAGACATCCAATTTATCGGAACATGAAAAAAAGTCTTTGAAAGCTATATTAGATCAAAAATATACTTATCTTGGCAAAGGAGCTCAGTCTTATGCCTTTGTTAGTGCAGATCACCAATATGTTCTGAAATTTTTTAAATTTAAAAACTTTAAACCACATTTTTTAGTAAAACTTCTTCCTTCCTTACCACCTTTTAATCACTACAAACAGCTTTATCTTCAGCGCAAGCAAAAAAAATTGATGAGTGTGTTTAATGGTTATGATATTGCATATCAACAAAACAAACTTGAATCAGGTTTAATTTATCTCCATTTATTACCGACAAATTTTTTGAATTATAAGGTAACTCTCGAGAATAAAATGGGGATTATTCATAAAGTAGATTTAGATTCTGTCGCTTTTTTAATTCAACGTAAAGGAGAAACACTTGGTAATCATCTAACGAGTTTATTAGAACGAGGAAACCAAGAAAAAGCAAAACAAGCTATCTCGAAAATTTTTACTATGTATATGCAAGAATATCAAAAAGGGATTTATGATCGAGATCATTCTGTGATCGATAACACAGGATTTATTGGAGAAAACCCTTTTCATTTAGATGCCGGCAAATTGACACGGGATGATCTGATTAAGCAACGAAAATTTTATAAAAAAGATTTAGAGCAGGTCGCTTGGAAGATCGATCAATGGATCAAAAAAAAGTACCCAAACTATTATTATTCTATTTCTTCTTACCTCGCAAACAATTATAATGAGTGGATAGGAGAAATATTTGATCCTGCAAAAATTGATTTAAATCATTATCGAAAAAATCGTCATGTTTTGAATCAGGCGGAGGAATAAAAATGTATTGGTGGCAGGAGATTAAAAAATCCTGGATCCATTTTGTTTTTCCCGCTACCTGTTTATATTGTAAAGAAAGTTTACAACCTAGCCAAGCTGTTTTTTGTTACGCTTGTGCTTCTTTATTAGAATTGATTAATCCCCAAGAAAGATGCCCCATTTGTTTTGATTTAAAAAATAATGCCTTCATGCATAAATGTGAAAGATGTAAGGCTTTTCCTTCACTTTTTTTACGTCAAGCTTCAGCTTTTGATTATTTTGGTCCAGCTCAAGCGCTTGTCAAACAATTAAAATATGGAAATCAACCTCATTTGGCGAAGGGGATGGCAGCATTTTTAATGACTCAATTTGATCGATTAAAGTGGCCATTGCCTGATATCGTAATCCCTGTTCCTATGTCTTTTTCTCATTGGTTAAAAAGAGGATATAATCAAAGTTTTTTATTAGCTGAAGAAATGGCAAAAATTCTTCACATCCCTCTTTTAAATTGTCTTAAATGTACTTCGGGTAATTACGGACAAGCCTCTTTGAATTTAGGACAAAGAAAACAGCTTAAACAAGTGTTCAAGTTGAAAAAAACGTTTCAAATTCAGGATAAGAGGGTGCTACTCATCGATGATGTCATGACAACAGGAACAACTCTTCATAAATGTGCGGAGGCTTTAAGTGAAGGCTTTCCTGGCACTCTTTATGCTCTAACTTTTTGTCGTACAACTGTTCATGATTAAATCCATTTTTTTTGTCGGAAGTAATGCAACATCAATAAGCTCAAAGTTAGCATGAACAACATGATCAACGGATATCCAAATGGATAATGTAATTCTGGCATGCTATCAAAATTCATTCCATAGATGCTTGAAATAAATGTTAAAGGAACGAAAATTGTGGAAACAATTGTCAAAACTTTCATGATTTCGTTTGAGCGAATATTGATGTTAGATAAATAAATATCTAACATTCCTGAGACTACATCGCGAAACCCATCAATGATATCATTATTTTGAATAATATGATCATAGAGATCTTTTAAGAAAATTTGTGTATGCGTATTAACTAAAGGAGGTTCAATACGTTGAAAACGATTAACTACCTCCCGCATGGGCCAAATAGATCTTTTCAAAACAGCTATTTCTTGTTTAGCTCGTTGAATGCTTTGTAAAGTACCGGGTTTTGGAGAACGGACAAGTTCTTCTTCTAAATGATCTAAATTGGTATCAATTTTTTCTAAAACGATGAAATAATGGTCCACAATAGTATCTAACAAAGCATAAGCCAAATAATCTGCTTTTTGCTTGCGTATGCGAATGTTACCTTGTCGAAGTCTTTCTTTAACAGAAATAAAAACATCTTTATCTTGCTCTAAAAAAGAAATGAGTAAATTTTGTCCAAAAATAAGACTGACTTGCTCGTCTTGGATTTGATGCTTTTGTTGATTATATTTTAAAAATCTTGCGACAATGAAAACTTGTTCTTGGTAGACATCGAGTTTTGGACGTTGAGAAGTATTAAGAATATCTTCTTGGATAAGTGCGTGTAAATCAAAACGTTTGCCAATCGACGCAATGCTGGCAGGATCATAAACGCCAAACACTTGAATCCAAGTCATGTTAGGAGTCGTAAGATGATCTAAACATTCCTCTATAGATACGTTTTCTTTTTCAATAAACTCTGATTCAGAATATTCAATGATGGAAAGTTTAATTTCGTGAGGAGGTTTTTCTCCTATTGGAATTAAAGACCCAGGGGAGAGGCCAGTTTTTTTAATTCTATTTTTTAAAAGTCGATACATAATGTACTCGCTAAAGACTAAAAATTCAAGTGATCAAAAACTTAAATGATTTCGAATATATAAATCCAAAATCTATATGATTAGCTTATCTTTAATGGATGATCAAACATTCACTAAATTGATTGATGACAACAAATGTAGCTTTTATTTTAGAGATAACACATTTAATGTCTATCTTTAGTTCGCTTATACGAGTGTATGAATATTCTAAGAAATTATTAAAACTAACTAATAATTAAGATTCAATATTTCGACGTACCATGCCAATTTGGCGTCGTAAAGTTTCATCACTAGCGACTTTTTTCTCAATGTTTTTGCAAGCATGTAGAATTGTTGAGTGAGTTTTGCCAAAAGACGCTCCTAACATGATTAAGGATTCGTTGATCATTTCTTTAGCTAAATACATAGCGACTTGACGAGGAAGAGCGATATCTTTTGTCCGAGTTGATCCTCTTAAATCACTGACGCGAACCTGAAATACAGCAGCGACACTTTTAAGAATTTGTTCAACAGAGATTTTTTCTCTGGGAGCTTGTTGCAACATTTCACGTAGAGTTCGCGAAACAAGTTCTTCTGTAATATTTAAATCGAGAAGACGACAATGTGCGCTTAATCGGTTAATTGCTCCTTCTAATTGCCGAACGTTATTATGAATATGTTCAGCAATAAAAAAAGCTACTTTATGAGGAATATGTAGACCTTTTTGCTCAGCCTTATACTGTAAAATGGCTACCCGAGTTTCGAGTTCGGGAATTCCCATATGAGCTACAAGGCCTCCTTCCATTTTTCCAATTGTTCGTTCTGAAAGCTTTAAAAGAGAAGGAGGTTTATCACTTGTGATAACAATTTGAGCTCCTTTATTTTTTAAAGCTTCAAAAGTATAGGATAACTCTTCTTCAAAATTTAAACGGTTTTGTAAAAATTGAATATCGTCCACAAGCAATACATCAATTTCTGATCGATAAAATTTTTTCATTCGATCGACAGATTTATTTCTTAAACTATCTACTAAATCATTGATAAAAGCTTCTGTCGTAATGCATTGTACGCGCAACTTCTTGTGATTTTCTTTAATATAATGTCCAATACTATGTAAAATATGTGTTTTACCTAATCCCACTCCTCCGTGAATAAAAAGAGGATTATATGATTGGCCTGGACGTAAAGCAACTCCCATTGCAGCAGATTTGACAAATTGATTAGTTGGACCTTCAATAAAATTTTCAAAACGGTAATTATTATTGAGTTTAACATCAGAATGGGGAGACGGCTCTTCTTTTTGAGAAGAAGAAATAGAAAAATGGTTGGGTGGGATGATTTTTTTTTGCGGTGGAGCAATAATAAATCGAATGGCAGGTTCACCTGACATATCGACTGGCAAAAACGCACATAAATCCTTTTTATAATTCGAGAGCAAATATTCTTGTACAAAAATATTTGGAATTTCTAGAGTGACTTCTTCCGTCGAACAATCAATCACTCGAATAGGAGCTAACCAGTTTCCAAAAGCGGCTGGTGAACAGCGTGTTTTTACAAATTGTAAAAACTGTGTCCAGACATTTTGTGTTTCGCTAGTTAGCATATTTTTGTTCCTTAAAAAAGTTATGAACAACGTTTCCACAGCACATTCTGGGGTGATTTCATGAAAGAATTTACCATGAGCTAATCTTAGCTGGCAAGTAATTTTCTTGACGGTCTATTCCATTTTATAAGTAAACCGTTGATTATCAAAATGACAGGCAGGAAAGAAAAAAATCTCTTTGATAAATCTAAAAATTGGAGTGTAAAATATTTTTTTAGTTTTTCCACAACTAGAACGTTAAAGGGAAAATGAGGGGCTAATGAGTAGTATAGAAGAGATTAAAATAAAATTTTAACGATCAATTTTTGCTTTTTCCACAATTCTTCTTTTGGCATCTTGATTCTATGAATTTTGGATTAAGAGTTTAAAAAGCAGATGCAATAAAGAAAAAAACTTAAAATTCAAGCAAATCATCAAACCAGTTCAGCTAGGAAACGACGACTATGGCGAAATTTTCATTTATTCCTTATGCAAAACAGACTATTGAGCAAGAAGATATTGAGAGTGTAATGAATGCCTTGAAAGAAGATGCAATTACTCGAGGCCCTCCTGTTAAAGCTTTTGAAGAAGCGATAGCAAATGATTGTAATGTGCGTTATGCAGTTGCCTTCACTAATGGAACAGCTGCGCTTATGGCTGCTTATTTTGCAGCCGAATTACAACCTTATGATTATGTGATTTCTTCGCCCAATACATTTATTGCAACTGTTGGAATTCCTTTACAGCAAAAATTACCAATTCATTTTACCGACATTGACAGAGAAACAGGAAATTTAGATCTTTCTCAAATCAAAAAAATGTCTAGTATCCAACTCAGTCGTGGTCGTTTTATTATTGTTCCCGTTCATTTTTCAGGCCTTGCAGTCGATATGCAGGCTTTGGATTATTTGATTTGCCAACCTAATGCCGTTGTGATTGAAGATGCTGCTCATGCCATTGGGTCTTTTTATCCCAGTGGAGAAAAAGTGGGAAGTTGTGTTTACAGTAATATGACTATTTTTAGTTTTCATCCAACTAAAACAATCACAACAGGAGAAGGGGGAATGGTGACAACTAATGACCCTGGCCTTTATCATCGTTTACTTTTATTTCGAGATAATGGAATTGAGCGAGAGAACCCTTATCTTTTAAATGCGCAAATGCCCGGCTATTATGAAGTTCATGCGATTACAGGGAATTTTAATGTAACAAGCTTGCAAGGGGCTTTAGGTCTTAGCCAATTAAAAAGGTTGAAAGCTTTTGTGGAAAAACGTCGCCTTCTCATTCAGCATTACCGCCAAGCTCTAAAAGAATTCCTTCATTTTAAGCTATTCACAGATTCTCAGGATGACATAACGGCGTTTCATTTATTTGTCATTCAAATCGATTTTGAAGCCTATCAGACAACACGTGAAAGTGTAATGGAAAAGTTGAAACAGCAGGGAATTGGAACGCAGGTTCATTATATTCCTTTATATAGACATCCTATTTTTAAAAGTCGCAATCAAGTTTTTAAAAGTCGCAATCAAGATTGGCAAAGCCTTTTTCCAAATATGGAAGCTTATTATAAACAAACTTTAACACTACCTCTTTATCCAGAGCTAACAACGAAGGATGTAGATCGAATCTGCGAGACACTCAAATCAATTTTAAAATAAATTATTTAAAATTTGGTTTTATTTCTAATTGACGAGTGAGCTTACTTAAAATTTTTATTTTTAAATATTGTGAAGTTAATGACTTAAAAAAAATCTAGTCGTTAATATATGTTATTTTGTCTTGCTATTTGTCATTTTAGCTATAGGCTAAAATAAGAGCTTTAGCAACATTAGAGATAGAGGGATCAGGTTCATTTTTTAAAATATGAGAGAGCTTTAAAGCTTCTTCTATTTTTCCTAGCATAAAAAAAGCTTTAGCTAAATTGAGGAGAGTAGGGCCGTGATCAGTTTCTAATTTGAGGGCTCTATCTAGAGATTTAAGAGCCTTGGCAGGTTCATTCAGTTCTAAAAAAATGGCACCAAGTGTTTGTGCATCATAAGCACTTTCGGGATCCAAGGCATTTAATGCTTCAAAAAAAGCTAAGGCAATATTGTACTTGCCCTGTCTCACATAAGAGTAACCCGTATAACGTAAATCTTCAATGTGTTCTTCATTCCAGCCGAGTTTATTTAGCCAATTAATTTTGCCCATGTTTATCCTTGTAAGAACTGTCCAACTCGACCAACAATAAAACTTAACCAATTATTAATCTTATCAATTTGATCAAAGCAACTCTTAATCGCTTTTTTTTCTTTTAAATCTTCTTCGGTTTCGCATTCGACTTCTTCTAGCTTGCGTTCGTCCTCATCTTCTTTTTCAAAAGAGCCTAGGCTAGGCGCTACTCGAAAAAAACCAAAAGGAGAGCGACGTTGAAAGCGAAAGCGAGGTGGGGGAAAAAAGTAAGCCCAAGGAGTTTGGATAGGTACAATTCCTAATAACAAATCCATTTCAGATAGTTTAGGATAAATATCGACGAGTAAAATTTGTGGGGGAATAGATGATGCTTCATCTAAATGATATTGCTGATTAATTTGCTCAATCAACTGCGTGCGTCTAGCATATTGGACATAAATTCCAATATCTAATTGGTCGATAGTTGTCATGAGTACCAGTCCTTAAATATGAATTAATCGTTAATTTTATTTTAACAATACTAATATTTATTAGTAAAATGGTATAAATTCAGAGTACCATTTGCTGAGTTTTTGTCCTTAAAAGTAAATTATTAGCAAATAAATTTGAAAAAGTTAAGGGGTTTCGTTGATCTTCTAATAGAACCTTAATTATAATGTTTATGTTAAATTTACAAGTGTAACTATGCCTATTCCTTTTTATCCCCACCGATCCGTTTTATTAGAAGAGGTGATTGAAGCATTTCAACCTGTTCAATTGAAAGTATTTATAGATGGAACGTTAGGAGCTGGTGGACATGCAGAAGCAATTCTTGAACATCATCCAGAAATTGAGCTCTATCTAGGGATTGATCAAGATCCCAATGCTTTAAATATTGCAAATAAAAGACTTGAGAAATGGAAACAGAAAATTCTCTTAAAACAAGGAAATTTTTCTCAGTTTGATATTTTTTTAAAAGAAAATGGTTTTTCTTCCATGGATGGGCTTTTGGTTGATTTAGGTGTTTCTTCAATGCAGCTTGATCAGCCAGAAAGGGGGTTTAGTTTTTCTAAAGATGGCCCTTTAGATATGCGTATGAATCCTGAAGGTAAGCTAACTGCCGCTGATATTGTCAATACCTGGTCAGAACATGATTTAGGAAAAATTTTTCGTGATTACGGAGAAGAAAAAAAATGGCGTTTAGCAGCTCGTACAATTGTGCAGGCAAGGCAGATAAAACAGATTTTGACGACATCAGATTTAGCTAATCTTCTCAAACCTGCTTTTGCTTGGAATCCAAAAAAAGGGATTAATCCGCTTACTCTCATTTTTCAAGCTTTGCGTATTTGTGTGAATAGAGAATTAGATGTATTAGAGCAGTTAGTTTCGAAAACATTTGACTATTTAAAACCTGGTGGACGAGTCGCTGTGATTAGCTTTCATAGTTTAGAAGATCGTATTGTCAAAAATGAATTGCGATTGGCGGCTAGTGATAAATGGGAAACGACAGGTTTGGGAAGTGGTTTATTTCGTGATAAAAAACCTGTAGCGAAACTTGTGAATCGAAAACCAATTTGCCCCCATGAAAAAGAAATTAAAGAAAATCCGCGTAGTCGGAGTGCTAAATTTCGAATTGCTGAAAAATTGGAAGGGTAGGATAACAAATGGGTCTTCTAATTAGGTTATGGATTTGTATTTTCTTTGCTGGATTAACTCTTTATAAATATATCGATAAATTGAATGAGTTGACTGAATTGCGATTATCAATTCCTATAGTTACGAAAGAGCTAAAAGAGATTCAGGAAAAAAATGCAGAACTTTATTACGCTATTGAAAGATTTGAAAGCCCTGTTCATTTAATGGAGTTGGCCAATAAACCGGAATTTGGACATCTGAAATACCCTCCCTTAACCGATGTTCTATTGATCCCTGAAGAAAGTATTATAGAAATTCATTAATATCATGACTTTAACAAAAATTCCCAACTCTTCTGAAAAAAGGCGTCTTCTTTATGTGGCGCTATTTATTTTTATTTTGTTTTCTTTTCTAATTATTCAATTTTACTATATTCAAATTTTAGAAGGAAAAAAGTGGGCTATTCAGGCTCAAAAACAGCATTTTTTTATTGTTAAAGAACCTTTTATTAGAGGAAGTTTTTATTCTAATCCCTTTATTAAAAAAAATCACCCCGCTATTCCACAACCCTTTGTGATCGATGTTCCAAAATTTCATTTATATGCTGATCCAGAATCAATTCCGATTCCACTAAAAGAGGAAATCATCGACCATTTAATGGCTTTTCTTGATATTTCAATTTCTGAAAAACTCCATTTACAAAAGCAGTTAGATAAATCAAGTCGGAGTCGAAAATTGGCTATGTGGCTCGATAAAGAAACGCATCAAAATTTGCTTAAGTGGTGGCAAGGATACGCTAAAATACATAAAATTCCTCGGAATGCTCTTTTTTTCATTAAAGATTATCAACGTTCGTATCCTTATGGGAAAGTTTTAGGTAATGTTTTACATACTATCCAAAACCAAAAAGATGAAAAAACTCGCCAAGCGCTTCCAACAGGAGGTTTAGAACTTTTTTTTAATTCCTACCTGCAGGGAAAACAAGGAAAAAGGCGTTTAATGCGTTCTCCTCGAAATTCTTTAGAAACAGGGGAAGTTATTGATTATCCGGAACATGGTGCGGATATTTACTTAACGATTAATTCTTGCTTACAAGCTATTGCAGAAGAAGAAGTGGAAAAAGGTGTCAAAAGATGTAAAGCCAAAGGGGGCTGGGCTGCAATGATGGATCCTCGCACCGGGGAAATTCTTGCTTTAGCTCAATATCCGTTTTTTAATCCTCCTGATTACCAACAGTTTTTTAATGATCCTCAACTCATTGAACATACGAAAGTGAAAGCTGTAACAGATGCAAATGAGCCTGGATCAATCTTCAAACCTTTTACAATCGCTTTAGCTTTAAAAGCCAATCAAGTATTAAAACAAAAAGGAGAAAAAGAGCTTTTTTTTCCCGAAGAAAAAATAGCAACCAGTAACGGTCGTTTTCCTGGGCGATCTAAGCCTATTTCAGACACGCGAGTACATTACTTTTTGAATATGGATATGGGAATGCAAAAATCGTCAAACATTTATATGGGTCGATTAGCAGAAAAGATCGTGGGTAGACTTGGCAATGAGTGGTACCGCAGACAACTTCAACAATTATTTGGATTTGGTCAAAAAACTTTTATCGAGCTACCTGCGGAGAGTCCTGGGATTTTACCTACACCGGGGAAGTATCATCCAAGTGGAGCTTTGGAATGGTCTTTACCTACTCCTTTTTCATTAGCAATAGGGCATAATATTCAAGTCAATAGCATTCAAATTCTTCGAGCTTATTCTGTGTTGGCAAATGGGGGATTTCTAGTTAAACCTACGATCATTCGACAAATTGTTAAAAAAGATCGTAATGCTCAAACGCAAATTTTAGTCGATCACACAACGAAAGAACGAATTGCACAATTTCCGCGAGTATTAGAAGAGGATATTGTTAAACGAGTTGTCCAATCTATGCGTTATGTGACGAAGCCTGGAGGGACAGCTATCAAAGCAGATGTGCCTGGTTATACGGAAGTATGTAAAACTAGTACTGCCAAGAAAATCATTGATGGTGTTTATTCGGAACGTTTATATTGCCCTACTCTTGCTGGTTTTACTCCTGCTGTACACCCTGCTTTTGTTTTAGTTGTGACGATGGATGAACCAGAATATGGTTACATTCCAGGAGTGGGAAAAAATCATAATGGAGGTAATTGCACAGCAAATGTTTTCCGAGAAATTGCAACGCGTTCTCTTGCTTATCTTGGAATTCCTCCAGATGATCCTTACGGCTATCCTTATGGAGATCCAAGAAGCAATCCGGAAAAGGCCAGTTGGATGAATGAAACGAGAAGATTGCAAGAAATATATAAGAAATGGAATAACATTTCCGAAAATTAGGGCATAGCATTTAAAATGAAGTTGAAAGAATTGTTTAGAAACATTGAATCCTGCCAGTTTAAAGGCTCCCAAGAAGTGTTGTTGACTGGATTGACAGCTAACTCCAAATCCCTTAGTCCAGGAAATCTATTTATTGCTAAAAAAGGAAAAATGTTTGATGGCAACTCCTATATAAAAGAAGCTATTCAATCAGGAGCATGTGCGATTTTAACAGATCTTTTTAATCCTTCCCTAAAAAAAGTTGTGCAAATTATTCATCCCAATCCTAACGAAATCGAATCTGTTTTAGCGCGCGATTACTATCAAAATACCTCTGAAGAGTTATTTATGGTAGGAATAACAGGGACAAATGGTAAAACAACCATATCTTTTATTATTAAATATCTTTTAGATCTTTTTCACGGTCCTTGTGGTTTGATTGGAACAATTGAATATATCGTTGGATCTCATCGATACCAGGCAACACGAACAACCCCTGACGTTATTGAAAATCATAAAATGCTTTATGAAATGTCTTTGTCAGGTACAAAATCCGCTGTAATGGAGGTGACTTCACATGCCCTTATTCAAAAAAGAGTAGAATATATTGATTTTGATGTTGCAGTGTTTTCCAATTTAACTCTCGATCATTTGGATTACCATTTGACAATGGAAAATTATTGTGCAGCTAAAAATTGTTTATTTGAGGGACTGGGTAAGCAACCAACCAAGAAAAGAAATGAAAAATGGGCAATTGTGAATATTGACGATCCATGGTGCGAACAAATAATCCAAGGATGTCAAGCTCATCGCCTGACTTACGGAATAGATAAACCGGCTGATTTACAAGCAAGTCATATTAAATTAAGTTCGCAAGGAACATCTATTAATTTGACTTATCAAGGACAAACAACTGAATGTTTTTGGCCTCTTTTAGGTCGATTTAATATTTATAACTGCTTAGCCGCGATAGGTGTATTGCTGACTCAAAATATTTCTTTGAAAGGAATAGTAGAAAAAATGGCATTTATTCCCAATGTGAAAGGGCGTTTAGAAAAAGTATTAAATAATTTAGAGCTAGATATTTACATTGACTTTGCTCATACCGACGATGCGTTAAGTAATGTTTTAAAAACACTTTCCGAAATTAAAAAGGGACGTCTTTTAACAATATTTGGTTGTGGAGGCGATAGAGATCCCAGTAAAAGGCCTAAAATGGCAATAGCCTCAGAACAATATTCTGATTTAAGCATCGTCACTTCAGATAATCCTCGCTCAGAGAACCCCATAAGTATTTGCCAGGAAATTGTAACAGGTTTTGTTAATCCAAATTCTTTTATTGTAGAAATAGACAGAAGAGCGGCTATTCAAAAAGCCATTGAAATCGCCTCACCAGGTGATATGATTTTGATTGCTGGGAAAGGGCATGAAACTTATCAAATTTTATCTCATCAAATTATTGAGTTTGATGATGCAAAAGTTGCTGCTGAGATATGTCTGCAGCAAAATAAATGATTTACTTAATTTTTTTTAAGAGACATGCATGTTTCGTATTATACAATGGTTGAATTTTAGTCTAATATTAATTGGTCATACATTATACTCTCAACCACCTTATAAAGCTAATTTTCCTTTGCCTAAGACTAATCCTATTAAGCAACTTTATTCTAAAGAAGTGCTAGAATGCATTAATAAGCCACTTCTCATAAAAAAAGCTTTTATTGTGATTGATCCGGGTCATGGAGGGCATGATGTGGGAACTCAATCTATTTCTAAACCTCGGTATCAAGAAAAATCGTTGAATTTAGTCACTGCGAAATTTGTTTGTAGTTATTTGCAGCAACTTGGATATCAGATATTTATGACGCGCGAGAACGATAAATTTATTTCATTAGATAAACGAGCGCAAATAGCTAATAAACGGAAACCTACTTTGTTTGTCAGCGTCCATTATAATTCAGCTCCTAGTAGCGAAGCTCAAGGGGTAGAAGTCTTTTTTTATCAATCTGATGATAAAGAACGCGCACGTAAATCTAAACGGTTAGCTCAACTCATTTTACAAACTGTTTTAACAGAAACAGAAGCTAAATCTCGTGGAGTTAAGCATGGAAATTTCGCTGTCATTCGTGAGACGAATATGCCTGCAGTGCTAATTGAGGGAGGCTTTGTTACAAATGAAGAAGAATTAAAAAAATTAAAAGATCCGGCCTATCTAAAAAAAATTGCTTTGGGCATCGCCAAGGGAATTGACGAATATGTCAGAAGAATAGGCAAAACTGAAAATAAAAAAGAGATCAGTGCACCAAAAAAATTTAAAAAATTAGCTAAGCGTTTAACTTTAGAGACCCCTATCTCAAATTTAAGTAATACAATTGATCTCTTTTGACCGGATTAAAATTGCTTTTTTAGTTGAGGAATTATTCATTGCAAGTGAATCATTGTTATTTTTAATTCTCTAAATTTTAATCGATTAATAATTAGATTCTCATTTTATCCTAATTAAAGGAGTCAATGATGTCATTTTCTTTCAATAAGTTACTTATTTTATCTACATTGTCTTACAGCTGGCTAGTTAATGCTTCACAAGGGTTTTTAGAAGAAAAAAATTTGAATAAAACGGTTAGTTTGCCCATTCGGGAAACACTTCAAGAAAAATTAACTTCTTTAGCTCTTGAAGGGGATATGAACGCCCAGTTCAAGCTTGGCATGTTATTAATGAATGGCGAAAAAGAGGATTGTCTTAAAGGCGTTGAATGGCTTGAAATAGCGGCGGAGCAAGGCCAGGTTGAGGCTCAACTGACTTTAGGAAAGATGTATCAAATAGGCTTGAAAGTCGAAATAAATTCTCTTACTTCTCTATACTGGATTTCACAAGCGGCATTGCAAGGAAATGAAAAAGCTATTCAATCCTTAAAAAACTTATTTTCGACTTTTCAAGAGTTATACAGTATTCATTTACCAAAAGAAGAGAGGAATTATTGGAAAATAGATAATCATCAGGTGAGTATTGACGAGTATATTATTGAGTCTGTCCCATTAAATGAAACTGTTACTCATTGGTCGCAAATTTTTACTATTTCGTTTATGTCCAAAAAAATATTAAATCGAGATTTTAAAACAGCCTTGAGCAGTATGAATGCTGTTAAAGAATTGATGAGAAAAAATTATGGGGGCAAGGCTAAATTAACTCCTATACAGGTGACAGATAATGATGTAATTTATGAGTCTTTTATCCCTCTTAATAAAACGAATCAATTTGAAAATGAAATTGTCAGACTTATTAGAACTCCACGAGGTTTGTATCGGATTGCTTATTCAAGAAAAAATTCGTATATTGACGATAAAACCAAGCATAAATGGTTAAAAAGTTTGTGTGAAGCAGATTTGATCAAACTGAAGTAATTCTCCTTGATGAATTGTCCTCGGCGCGACTCGAACGCGCGGCCTGTTGCTTAGGAGGCAACCGCTCTATCCACCTGAGCTACGAGAACATAATGGAAAACATTTAATCCAATATTCAAATGTAAAAGTCAAAAAAATTACTCAGCTCTGAATGTTCTTCACATTAGCGAATGTCAAAGCAGTTTATCATTTTTCATAAATTAAGATAAATATCCTTGCTAATAGAATTAAGGAACAGCAGTATATTTTTTTAATTGATTGTAAATAAAAAGCTTGTGAAAAGTATATTCAAAAATTTAATAAAGGTTTTTAATCAAAAAAAAACCAAAAAAAGCAATTTTTCCTTCGATGGGTAATTTTATCTTGCGTATGTTGTCAAAATAGGTGTTAAGATTTTAAATTATTTTGAAGCAAATAGGATTTGGTTGTACCTTTTTATTAATTGCTTAAGCCTCTATCACTTTTATTAAATAGAATTTGATGGCAAAAAACATTATCTTTTTAATCTTTTATTATTCAAAATCCGCATTAATAACCTCTTAACGAAGGACATGCACATGACGCAAGCAGATATTGGTTTAATCGGTCTAGCCGTAATGGGACAAAATCTCGTTCTTAATATGAACGATCATGGATACACGGTTGCTGTTTATAATAGGACAACTTCCAAGGTAGATGAATTTTTAGATGGGCCAGCAAAAGGCACAAAAGTCATTGGGGCTCATTCATTAAAAGATTTGATTAGTCAGTTGAAACGGCCACGCCGTGTGATGCTAATGGTTAAAGCGGGTGAACCTGTCGATAATTTTATTGAGCAATGTCTTCCTTACCTTGAAAAAGGTGACATACTTATCGATGGAGGAAATAGCTTATTTACAGACACAAATCGCCGTTGTAATAGTTTAAAAGAAAAAGGAATTATTTTTATTGGAACAGGAATTTCTGGAGGAGAGGAGGGAGCTCGTCATGGCCCTTCTATTATGCCTGGAGGAAACCCTGAGGGATGGCCACATATTAAAGAAATTTTTCAATCCATCAGTGCTAAAGTTGAAGGGGAACCTTGTTGTGATTGGGTAGGCGATCAAGGAGCTGGGCATTACGTTAAAATGGTTCATAATGGGATCGAGTATGGCGACATGCAGCTGATTTCAGAAGCTTATTATTTGTTGAAAGAAGCTCTTCAACTTAATCAAAACGAATTATATCAGGTGTTTGCAGATTGGAATAAAGGAGATTTGGATAGCTATTTAATCGAAATCACTTCGAAAATATTTAAAGTGAATGATGAAGACGGAAAACCACTTGTAGATAAAATTTTAGACGTTGCAGGCCAAAAAGGCACAGGAAAATGGACAGTAATTAATGCTTTGGATTTAGGAATGCCTTTAACATTAATTGGAGAGGCAGTTTTTGCAAGATGTTTGTCTGCTTTAAAAGATGAACGGGTAGCTGCTAGCGAGTTATTGAAAGGGCCTGATGCCAAATTTGAAGGAAATAGAGAAGAGTTTATTCAAGCAATTCGAGAAGCTCTTTATTCCTCAAAAATCATTAGTTATACTCAAGGTTTTATGTTAATGCAACAAGCGGCAGCAGAATATAAATGGCAACTTAATTATGGGGCAATTGCCTTAATGTGGCGTGGTGGGTGCATTATCCGCAGTCAATTTTTGGGCAAAATTAAAGAAGCATTTAAACTAAATCCAAACCTCAAGAGTTTACTTCTCGATAAATACTTTCTTCAAGAAATTCAAAAGCGGCAAAAAGGGTGGAGAAAAGTCGTTTCTAAATCAGTTGAGCTTGGAATCGCCACTCCTTGTTTTAATACTGCCTTGGTGTTTTACGATGGTTATCGCACAGCAAAATTACCTGCCAATCTCTTACAAGCTCAAAGAGATTTCTTTGGGGCTCATACCTATGAACGAGGAGATCGGGCTCGAGGGCAATATTTCCATACAGATTGGTCAGGCACCGGTGGAAAGGTGAGTTCAGGTTCGTACAACGCTTAATCCTATGAATTTTAGCTAGGAATGTTTCCTATACAGCCATTGTCAGACCATTGTTTGAGAGCTTCAATTTTGTGTCTGACGATTGTTGTCAATTCTTGGCTAGCTTCTTTAGCATTCGATTTAAGAAAAGGCTCTATAGCAATCGGCTTTCCAAATACACAAACAATGGGGTGTCCAAACCTAGGAAAAGAATGTGTTCTTGGCCAAGCTTGGAATGTTCCTGAAATGTATGTGGGTATAATGGGAGAGCGCGTACGAAGAGCAAGTCTAGCAAGTCCTGTATGAAAAGGGATCAACTCTCCTGTTCTAGAAATCCCCCCTTCGGGAAAAATAACAACTTTTTTGTCTTGGCAAAGAAGTTGTTGTAAGACTCGAAAGGAATGTAGGTCTTTAGTCGGGTGAGCATTAAATGCTTTTAAAAACGTTTTCGAAAAAAATGTAAATAAATGGGTATGAGCTAAAAAATGAACCTCTTCGGGCCAAGCTGTTCGCATCATCAAAGGAGGATCCATAAGAGAGGTGTGATTAGGAGCTAAAATGGATTTGCCAGTCGGTAAATTTTCTTTTCCAAATAATCGAAAATGATAAAAAAAGCGAAAGCCTAACCGAAGGATAAAAGTGGAAAATCTATATAATGGGTTCATTTTGTGTTAAAAGTCTAACTTGGCCGTTTCGTCTTAATGGTGTCTTTATATTCTAATATTTTATAAACAACCTCATCGATGCTTAAATCAGAAGTATCGATAACAAAAGCGTCTTCTGCTTGGCATAAAGGAGAATATTCACGAGTAGAATCATAGTTATCTCGTTTAGTGATTTCTTCCAAACATTTTTCTAAAGTAAGTTCTTTTGTTTCCTCGGGGAATTTTGAGGTTAATTCATCATACCGTCTTTTCGCACGCACATCATTGCGTCCAGTCAGAAAAATTTTGATGTTCGCACTAGGAAAAACAACAGTTCCCATATCGCGACCTTCAAACACAGCATTTACCCCCTCCGCAAGCTCGCGTTGAATTGCCATGAGTTTTTCTCGAACAGCTTTAATGGCAGAGACTTTAGAAACAGATGAAGTGACATCTTTTCCGCGAATAAGCTTGGAGACATCTTCTTTATCAACAAAATAATGCCTGTCATGATGAAACACTTTGATATCAAATTGAAATTGGTCAAGATAATTTTGAAGAGTGTCGGGGTCGAAAAGATCAATTTGATTTTTTAAAATTCCAAATGTAAGAGCGCGGTACATAGCGCCTGTATCAAAAAAAATAAAGCCAATAGATTCCGCAAGTTTTTTTGCAATTGTACTTTTTCCTGTTGCAACAGGGCCATCAATAGTAATGATCATAAATTTCTCATATTTAATATCCTCATATTATAGAGGAAAGATTTTACTCATGTCATGAAACTTTTAGCCAAAGATACACTAAAGGCAAGGTAAAAACAAGAGAATCTGTCATATCAAGGATACCACCTAAACCAGGTAGTTGACTGCTATCTTTGACCCCAGCGTCTCTCTTTAAGATGGATTCAGATAAGTCTCCGAATTGAGAAAGTACACTGATGGCTAATCCTAGCCATATACTTTGCCAAAAAGGGATTGGATGTTTAAAAGGGAATACAAAATAATAAAAAGCTAGGCTAGTCAAAAGAGACAATATTAAACCTCCAATGGAACCTTCGATAGTTTTTTTGGGGCTAATATGAGAAGCTAATTTGATTTTTCCGAAAATTTTTCCGCTTATATATCCACCAACATCTGTCATTTTGGTAACAGCAAGTGCATAGGCGAGCCACAAACGTCCATCAGATATATGAGGAGATGAAAAATAATTGATTTGCAAAGCACATGTCAAAGGGATGACGACATAGCCAATTCCGAATAGGTTGACAGCAATATTACCTAAAGGTTCTAACTGTTTATTAAAATAGGCTAAAAAAAATAGTAGAAGACAGCCTAATAAAACAAAAAGAGGAAGTTCAGATAAATGAGATTCTTGTCCAGCGTAAAAACTGCTGATGACATAAGCTGTTGTTGTTCCCACCCCTAATAAATTTAAAGGTTGAAATCCTTTATAATGTGCCAATTGATAATACTCGAGAAGAGCCAATGAAATAATTGCTGCATTAAGTAATACAAAAATAGGTTTAAAGTAAGGAACATGAGAAAAATAAATCGAGATAATGACTAAGAAAATAGTCACGCTGCTTGTGACAACTCGTTGTTTAAACTGATTTGCCAATTTATACGCCTCCCCATCTTCTTTCTCTTTTCTGATAATCGACAATGGCTTCCAGAAGATGGTTAGGAGTAAAATCTGGCCAAAGAACAGGTGCAATATAAATTTCTGTATAAGAAATTTGCCAAAGAAGAAAATTACTAATTCTCATTTCACCACTTGTTCGAATTAATAGCTCGGGATCTGGCCATTGATGAGTGTCTAAATATTGAGCGATAGTTGTTTCATTCACTTCTTCTTTTTTCAAATTTCCTTGTTCGACTTCATTCAATATCCTCGTAAAAGCCCGTTGTAGTTCATTGCGAGAACCGTAGTTCATAGCAAGAATTAAATCAATTTGATCACATGCACAAGTAGCTTTTTTTGTTTCCTTCAAAGTGTCTTTTAAAAATTCAGGAAGAGGATCAAGCTCACCGATGGTTTCTAATTTAATTCCATTTTGAATCATCGAATCACATTGTTCGCTTAGATAAGAGGCAAATAAAAGCATGAGAGCAGAAATTTCATCAAATGAACGAGACCAGTTTTCAGTAGAAAATGTATAGAATGTAATTGCTTTAATTCCAAGTTCCTTTGCTGCTTTAACGGTTTCCATTAAAATATCAGCTCCTTCTCGGTGTCCTTCATTTGAGCTGGATAATCGTTTTCTTGCCCAACGTCGATTGCCGTCAGGAATAATGGCAATGTGTTGTGGAATGCGAGAAAAATTTAAACTCTCTAGTTGGGATGGTAAGAAATGGCTAGAACTTTCTTGCAATGGTATAACAGCGTGATCAATCAACATAAACCCTCTAGAAATTTGCAAAAGAATAACGTAAATGGATTTGATCGAATAGATTTATCTTTTGCCAATTATCCAAAATTAATCTCCAGCTTTTAATACTTCCATAAAGGCACTTTGAGGAATGTTTACTTTTCCGATTTCCTTCATCCGTTTTTTACCCTTTTTTTGCTTTTCCCATAATTTACGTTTACGAGAAATGTCTCCCCCATAGCATTTTGCTGTGACATTTTTGGTGATTGCTCGAATTGTTTCTCGTGCCACAACTTTTCCGCCAATAGCTGCTTGAATAGGAACCTTAAAGAGCTGCATGGGAATAACTTCAACTAATTTAGCACAGATAGCTCGTCCTTTACTCTCTGCTTTAGTTCTGTGTACTAAGCAAGAAAAGGCATCAACAGGTTCTTCATTAACACGAATTTCAAGTTTGATTATTTCACTTGGTTCATAGCAATCAAATTCATAATCAAACGATCCATAACCTTTCGTAATCGATTTTAACTTGTCATTAAAGTCTGTAATGATTTCATTGAGAGGAAGACGATATGTTAATAATAATCTACGAGCATCCATGGTTTCTGTTTTCGTACAGACTCCTCGTTTATCCATTCCTAGGTTCATGATAGCTCCCAAATATTCAGATGGAATCATGATGTGACATTTTACCCACGGTTCTTCGACCATTCGAATAAATGTGGGATCTGGGTAATGAGCGGGGTTGTCAACAGTTTTGACTACTCCATCATCAAGTGTAAAACGATAAATAACACTAGGAGCTGTAGAAATAATATCAATGTTAAATTCTCTTTGAATTCGCTCAAAAACTATCTCTAAGTGTAGCAACCCAAGGAATCCACATCGAAAACCAAAACCAAGTGCTGTACTACTTTCTTGCTCAATATGCAAAGCAGAATCATTCAATTGAAGCTTACCTAATGCATCTCTGAGCCCTTCAAAATCCGTTGCGTCAATGGGATAGATTCCTGCAAAGACTACGGGGGAAATAATTTTAAAACCTGGAAGTGCTTCAGGAGCAGGATATTTTTGCAGAGTAATGGTATCGCCAATTTTGACATCAGAAGGGGTTTTGATATTGGCAATCATATAACCGACTTCTCCGGGTCGGAGTTGATCAACAGGTCTTTCTTTAGGGGTAAACATTCCCACTTCTAATACTTCAAAGTTTTTGTTGGTGGCCATCATTTTAATGAGTGAGCCCCGCTTGATTTCTCCACTCATGACACGAATATAAACCATGACACCTCGATAAACATCATAGTGAGAGTCAAAAACAAGAGCTCTTAATAAATCGTCTTTTGGCTCTTGAGGAGGAGGTACTGCTGTGAGAATTCTCTCAAGAACATCTTTGACACCTAAACCAGATTTTGCAGAACAACCGATTGCATCTGAGGCATCTAATCCAATCAGATCTTCGATTTGTTTACGCACTCCTTCCACATCGGCTGCTGGAAGATCAATTTTGTTGATAACCGGAACAATTTCTAGATTTCTTTCCAAAGCTAAATGCACGTTGGCTAGGCTCTGTGCTTGCACGCCTTGACCTGCATCAACAACAAGGATGGCTCCTTCACAAGCCGCTAAAGAACGCGAAACTTCATAAGTAAAGTCAACGTGGCCTGGAGTGTCAATGAGGTTAATTTGATAAGTTTGCCCATCATTTCCTTTATAATACATTGTGACAGGGTGGGCTTTGATCGTAATGCCTCTTTCTCTTTCCAGATCCATATCATCTAACAATTGCTCTTGCATATCACGGGCAGCAACTGTATTAGTTAACTCTAGTAGACGATCAGCAAGCGTAGATTTTCCGTGATCTATATGAGCAATGATTGAGAAATTGCGGATATTATTTAAATTGTGACGATGCATAGATGATTGATTTCCAAAATGGTTGGGAGAGAATCAAATTTAATGGATTTAAGGAAACATTTCAAGCGAATTGCATGGAGTAAAAGAACAATAGATATCTGAATGAATAAAAAATTGCGGCCAAGATGACTCGAACATCCACCGAGTTACCCCGACTAGAACCTGAATCTAGCGCGTCTACCAATTCCGCCATGGCCGCATTTAAAAAATAATAAGCATATCTTTTTTTGAATTTTCTAAAAACAAAAATATTTATAATGAATAAACTATTATTTTTATTGATTGTTTTATATTGAAAAATTTATTTTTTTTAATTTAAAATATAAAATTAATTTAAATTATTTTTAATAAAATAATAGGCTAAAAATGCATCCATCACAAGAAGTCAAAAGATTAAATCTCGTTGAGAATGTCAATTTTGACAGAGCATCGAACCCAATAGGCGAATTACAAGGAAGATCAGTTTCTTCTTCTCCTACTCACTCATCACCGAGTTTGCAACAGAGTCGAGTCAAACTTGTGCAAGAACAAATTGGTGACAAAATTATGCCGGGTCTTATTAAGAAAGATTCAAATAAAGAGCCTGTCATAGAGCAAATTTCCAAAAGTGAATTGGAAAATGATAGTTCGCCCATTCATACAAGGAAGGCAAGATCTGATTCTCTGCCTATTTTTTTTGGATCAAGTATAAAGAAAGAAAAAAATATAAAAAACACTCCCTCCTCTAACTGTTTACAAATAATACCAATAAAAAAATCTGAGGTTGAAAAAACTAGCCCCATCATTGCCATCGAAGAGAAGAATGAAGCAATCGCTTCAATTCTTTTAGAAATCATAGAGACAGAACAAACCTTTTTTGGAAATTTAGAAAAACTAGAAAATTTAAGAGAAATGATTATACACCAAGGAAAATTTTTTAAATTTCTTGATAAATCAGAACCGCAAATCAAACAAGTTTTAGAGAATTTATTAGGGGAAGCTCACAAACTGAAGCTTTATTCTGAATTTTTCATTCAAGCTTTACAACACAAATCTCAAACCAAATCAAATTTCCAAACGATTATAGGAATTTTGATGGGGTTAAATTATCAAACATTTATTAACGTTCCTCATTATTATAATCGCTATTTGAGTTGTTTAAGAAAGCTTCCCTCGAATAAATTGAAAGAAAAATTGAACGATAAACTAAAAGAAGAGTTGAATAATCATTTCGAATCGATAGCCGTTACAATGGTTCAAAGGCTTCCTAGATATGAATTATTTATTAAAAGTTTAATCGAGAAAACAGAACAAGATTTAAACACTTATCAAAAAGAATATACTGATTTAAAAAAAGCTTTAGAAAATGTTCAATTAGCAGTAAGCAAGATGAACCAAAACGTGACCTACTCCATCGCTTTACCAAGCCCAAGTCCAAGCTGAAAATTTAAAAATTTGAGTTAAATTTTTTAGTGAGTTGGATGGTATTGTTCGAATCGATTTGGTAAAGCCATGCCCAAGTTGGTTGTTGGATTGGAGTCAATTCTTCGATCCAATTATTTCCAGAAGTCGCTTTCAAAGTTAAACGATGATGAGCGGGAACTTCAAAATATTGATTCCCAACTATTGTAAGATGCTCAGCATAAAACTCTGCCCCTTCTTTCAAAACCACTTTCATACATTCATGCCTAACCAGATCGTTTTTCCAAAATTGTTGCGTGTTTTGAAAATCAATTCCTCGATTTCTAATTGTCACATGATGAAGGGAGCAGCGAGGTTCTTTACCGTAATGGAGAATACCTTGTTCATTATACTGTCCAAGTGGTGTAGAAGATTCAAGAATTAAACTTCCTTCAAGATCAATTTGTTTTAAATCTACTTCTGCTAATTCGACTTGGAGCTCTGAACCTTTTGAGAGGCGCCCAAAGCTTATTTTTTGTTGAATAATAGAATAAAGAGGACCTAATGCAGGATGAAAGAGAAATAGGCATGAAGGTCCATTTTGAAGTTGATCTTCAAAAAATTGCTCAGGGGGGACTGTGATTTGACAATAGGATGCTAATAATCTTTGATTATTTAATAAAACATCATAGTAGGCATTTTCAGGAGTGGAAATAGGCGATTCTGCAGGTTTATAAGAGTTTTTTGTTGTAGAAATGGTTTTACAACGATCGTTAAATACGATAAAAGTCTTTAATTCTTTTTTTAAGCTTTCTTTTGATAATGGGTTCGGAAAGCGATCCATCATGTAATCGGCAATATTTTGCATGGTCGATTCAAGTCTTCCACCAGAAATTTGAGAAATAGCTCCCTGTGCATCTATATAAGGAACCTTAGCTTTCATATTAATTAATTGTCCGGGAATGGGGCAGAGTCTTAACGCATCTTGTATAGCGGGAATATGGACAAATAAAATATTGGTATTTGTGGGGTAGATCGAAAAAGAACTTCCTTTTTTAGCAGGTTCTTCCCCGATGCCACGTAAATTAAAATCTGTATATTCTATATTCGTTAAGCGATATTCAAAATAGTCTGGGTAGTAGGTTTCAATAACAACGTTTGTGCCTTCGGCACTATTAAGTAAGCGCTCGCAAGAAAGAAAACCAAAAGCTTTTTTCTTTTTACAGCCAATGCCGATTAAACCAAAGATTGAGTTATCTACACTAGCTAGAGGATTATTGATTTGCCTGACTAATGCTTGATGAATTCCGATTTCATGTAGCCAAGCAAACACTCCTTGTTCTTCAGCTAACTTCCAGATGACTCCGTGTCCTCCAGGTTTCAAGTTTAAAGTTAAGAGAGCAGATAAAGACCAATTTCCTTCTTCTGTAACAACAGGAACAAGGGGTTGAATAAAAAAATGAAAGAGTTCTGCAGACCTACCGAACCAGTTTGAATGTTGGCAAATGTCTAAAATATGCGCATGATTGTTTTTTTCCATTGAGGTCATCATGGCGATAGGTGTTTGGATTTGCCGATTGTAAAGTTTAAAGTAAAGATATTCTCTTGCTTGTAAATCTCTGATTAATCCTTCTAGTAGTGTTTTCCCTAAAAAAGGTAAAACAGCTGCGGGAAGTGGGGTTGAAGTAGTTTCGTCAATAAGATTAAGCCGATCTCCCGCTCCACCCACTGGGTAAATTTCAGCAATTTTATCTAGATTTTCTATCCCTGTTGTAATCATTTGTTTAACTAGGGGTGTTTCTTTACCTAAATAAAGTCCTTCTGGCTTGATATAATTAACGTTGTTGAGAATGGGATTTTTTTTTGTTTTTTGAGAAGATATCATGGATAAGATTGTTAAATGATAACCAGCAATTCCTCCCATATAAGCATAAAATTCATCAATTCTAACAAGTTGGTGCATCAATTTTTTCAATAGATTAAGACATTTTTCATCTTGGTCAATGAAATCGCGGAGAATAATAGAGCCTTGACCAATCGCGATCAAAGATTTGAGTGCGCATTCTCCCTCAGGACTTAAGGTACTTATCATTTTTTTTAGGGCAGGGTTTGTTTGAAGAAAATCAATGACAATTGAAAGGTTATTGAGGATAAGATTTTTTTCAAATGTCGATTGCGTTTTTTGCAATTTGGTTACCAAATATCGCAAATCTCGAATTTGCTGCTCTAAATTTACACTCATTTTGCTCCAACAATAGACATTCTAAAACCCTATTCCGATTAGATCTTAACAATGAAACGTGAAAGGATGCCCTAATTATAAATTTTATACCATGTTAAAAATTATTTATTGATTAGAAGAGGCCTATAAATCAAAATAGAAGAGAGACTTGCCATTTAACAGTAAAATTCTTTTGTTTTGAGTATCTAAGGATCTTTGTTTTCTGTTAAAGTACTTTTTTAATCTGCATTTTGGATTTTTATTCTTGCTAAACAAAATGTTTTGACTAGAAAATCCAACAGAGATAATAAAAGAATTCGAATAAGATGACTCAGTGTCTCATTTAATAGTGTTCATCAATATCAAAGGAGATTTAGGATGACAAAAGATACTAAAGACAAAAAAAATTCTGCGTTTATGAGACCCGTGCAAGTTAGCGAAGTTCTTGCTGAAATCGTTGGAAATGGCCCTATGCCAAGAACTGAAGTGACCAAACGTGTATGGGATTATATCAAAAAAAATAAATTACAAGATCAAACCAATAAACGTAATATCAATCCCGATGCCAAACTTGGTAAAGTATTGGGATCAGATCAATCAATTGATATGTTTAAAATGACTAGCAAAATTGCCAAGCATTTAAAAGAACCTGAGATGTCTAGTACTAAACAATAAAATTTGTTTGGCTCCGGTTATTCTTTTTAGCTTTAATTAAATTAATTATGCGTCTGTAAACATAAATTTACAGACGCATTTTTTACTTAGTCTACCTTTTATTTATTTTCCCTTCCCCGCTATAATATCGAAATTTCAATTAGGCAAAATCATAGAATAATTTTAAGCGATGTTTATGGAATGGTTATGAATACTAAAAAGACATGGAGTGAATGGCTTTGGGATTTCTGGTGTATCGTGTCTATTATAGGAATTTGGCCTCGTTTTATTGAACCACAATTATTAGGTGTTTCAAAGTTAACATTGCCTATTGCTAATCTTCCTTTGTCTTTAAGTGGGCTGACTATTCTTCAATTTAGTGATCTACACTGGAACAACTTATTTTCAAAAAGATTAGAAAAAAAGTTAATTAATAAAATTAAACGATTGAAACCCGATATTATTGTTTTTACGGGAGACTGGATATGCCGTTCAAAAATCGAAAAGAAAGAACAATTAAAATTTTTTTTAAATCAATTACAGGCTCCCCTGGGTTGCTTTACCATTTTTGGTAATCATGATTATGACCGCTTTGTGACCATAAATGAAAAAGGGGATTATGATGTGGAATATCCTTCTTCTTCTTCTTCTTCAAATATCGGAAAAGGGTTTAGACGTTTATTGAGTTCTATTCGCTTAACAGGAAAGGTGACTGACGCTGCAAAATCAGCCCTAATTCATGCAGAGCTTTGCGAGCTGCTGAAAGAAACTCCTTTTCAAACGCTTGATAATGAAACAATAACTATTTCTCACAAGAATAAGCAATTGAATATTTGTGGCCTCGGCGAGTATTCTTTGGGTCGCTTTGATCCTGAAAAAGCTTTTCGGGAATACAATAAGGCGTATCCAGGTGTTATTCTCTCTCATCATCCAGATACAATTGAAATCCTTAAAAAATATCCCGGAGATCTTATATTAGTAGGTCATACGCATGGAGGGCAGGTTAACCTTCCATTTTTTTGGAGTAAATTTACTCAGCTTGAGAACAAAAAATATAAGCGAGGGCTTAAAATCTTGGATAAAAAATGGGCTTACATTAATCGTGGGATTGGTAGTGTTATCCATTTTCGTTGGTTTGCTACGCCTGAGTTGACCTTGATGACTTTAAAACAAGGATAAGATGGAACATCAACTAATTCCTTTTACAGTTGTTCTTTTAGCTGGTGGAATGGGAACCAGAATGAAAAATCTTATTCCCAAACAATATCTAACTATTCAAGAAAAACCTATTGCTTTACATAGCTTTGAAAAATTGGCTTCAATGCCTGAAATTGAGCAAATGATTGTTGTTTGCGAACCTCAATACGAACAACTTTTTACAGTCTATAAGTTGAATAAGCCTCTTATTTTTGCGAGGCCAGGATTGCGTAGACAAGATTCTTTATGGAATGGAATTAAATTAATAGCTGGCAATCCCTTGGTTTGTATCCATGATTCTGCCCGTCCTTTTATTGAAATCGATCGGATTAGACAAACTGTTGTGGAAGCGGAAAAATGGGGGGCTGCTGTATTGGGTGTACGAGTAAAAGCGACGATTAAGATTTGTGAAGAAAAGCAATTTATCGTCAATACTCCAAATCGCGCATTTCTTTGGGAAATGCAAACACCCCAAATTGTGAGGCTAAAACTTCTTTATGACGGTTTTTCTGTTGCTCAAAAAAATGAATTAACTGTAAGTGATGATGTTTCCTTAGTGGAATTAATAGATAAACCAGTCAAAGTGGTTGAGGGATCTTATCTTAATATTAAAATTACAACACCAGAAGATCTTCTGATCGCTCAAAGTATTTTAAAAAATCATGCATTGCTATAAATTAACGATTGCTTACGATGGAACGAACTATAGCGGATGGCAAATCCAACCCAATGCTTCTTCCATCCAACAAAAAATTCAAGAAGCTCTTTGCATTCTTTTAAAAAAAGAAAAAGTTGTTTTGGTAGGTTCAGGGCGCACGGATGCTGGAGTTCATGCCAAAGGGCAAGTAGCTCATTTTCATTTTCAAGACTATATCGATCTATCACGCCTTCATGTTTCCTTAAATGGATTATTGCCGCGCGATATTCGTATTAAAGCAGTGGAGCCTGTTTCACCTCGGTTTCATTCGCAGTACAGTGCCATTCGAAAAGAATATCATTATTATTTGCATTTAAATAAAGTGATGGACCCCTTTCAACGTTTATATAGCTGGCATTTCCAAAGAAAAATAGATGTAAATATATTAAAAAAAGCGGCTATTTTATTTACGGGCACTCATGATTTCACCTCATTTGCTAATGAAGCTCACAGAGGAACTGCAGCTAAAAATCCAGTAAGAACTCTTTATCGTTTAGATATCAAACCAAACGAAGGAGGTCTTCGATTAGAATTTGAAGGGGATGGATTTTTGTATAAGATGGTAAGAAACATCGTTGGAACTTTAATGGATGTTGCTTCGCATAAAAGAGCTATAGAAGAAATTAATCAGATTTTTGCTGCTAAAAATCGTCGTCAGGCAAGCCTTGCTGCTCCACCTGAAGGACTTTTTCTTATTCAAGTTTTTTACGAAAATGAAAATGGATGTTTGGATTAATTTTAATTTTTTTAAGGATGATTATTTTCTGTAATCTTATTGAAATTTGGGTAATAGCTTAATTCAGGAGCTAATATTTCATTTAAGTAAGGGGAATTAGGAGGGCAAACTAAAACAGCTTTTGCTTGAGTTTGTAAAAGAGCATTTAATCCTCTTGGGCTGTCTTCAAAACCGATTACTTTATCTTCTTTTTCAGCATATCTTTCGATAGCGGTTAAATAACACTGTGGGTCAGGTTTGGGGTGAGTATAATCTTCTCTTGTTATCCAATAAGGAATGGAGTTTAAAATAGGGTTTTGTTCTCGAATAGTTTTAATAAGTTGAAAAGCAGAATGAGTAACGACACACCGATTAATATTAGCTTCTTTTAATGCCAGTAAAAGATCGCTAACACCTGGCATTAATTGTACATGGCCTTCTTGTAAAAGTTTCATAAAAGCTTTTTTCTTTTCTTCATATAAGATATTCCATTCAGATTCTTGCTGATAAAGGGCTGGAAATTGAGCGTATATAGCATCCCTTAAGCCATTGGCATGGTGGTGTGCGAATCCTGAATATTGCTCAAAACTCCAATTAATTTTAAATCCCCTTTGTTCACACATTTTTTGATAGGCTTGAAAGTGTAAAATTTCGGTATTGACCAGAAGTCCATCGAAATCAAATAAAAAAAGTTGATAATGTTGAATCCAATTCATAAATCTACTGAAATTTACCTTCTTGAGAAATGTTTATTTTAAAAATGATATAATAACAAATTCCAAAAATAAATGGGCAAATTGTCATATGTTTCAAGTTATCATAGCTAATGAGTTAAATCTATTACCCTTAAAATTTCTGGTTATTTTTTTTATTTTTCTTACTAGTTGTTCTTCTTCCTCTAAATCCACAGCTACTCCTTCTTCATTAACTGGAGAATATATTTATCGTCACCACGAAGATTCTCAGATTCAAGTTGAACCAATGATTTTTGTTAAACGTAAAACCTATCCTTGGGAAGAAAAACAATCTGGTGCTTATCCAAAAATTACTAAAGATTTTTTTCGTTGTAAAGGAACGAGTTTAAATCCTGTACGTCTAGTTCAAAAAGAAAAAGAACTAGTCCGTTATTATGATTGTGGGGGTCCACAAAAACATAGTCTTCCTCTTAAAAATCAAAAAGAATTTATTTATTCTATCTTAATTGATTTATTAAATTACATTCAGATTAAAACAAATAAACGAGTCGTAATTACCTGTGGCCATTGCTGCCCTGATCATAATGTGTATGTGGATCCTTCCCCATCGTATCAACTTAATAAACATCTCATTGGTGCAGAAGTCGATTTTTACGTTCAAGGGCTGGAGTACCAACCTGAAAAGATTGTTGAATTGATTTTGAATTATTATCAAGAGATGCCTAAATATAAGGGGTTAAAAGATTTTCAAGAATTTAAACGTTATGAAAAAGGAGACAGTAAGGTTTCTACTAAACCATGGTACAATCAAGAGATTTTTTTAAAGTTGATAAAAAAAAGTGAAGGAAGAGACTTCGATAATCGTCATTCTTACCCTTATCTCTCTGTACAAGTTCGCTACGACTGGGAAACTAAACAAAAAGTGCACTATTCATGGAGTCAAGCATTCGGTAATTTTCATCGATGGTAATTCTTTTGACAAAATTGAGCAGATATGTATGATATTAACATCAATATTTGCCGATGTGGCGGAATGGTAGACGCGGTAGACTCAAAATCTACTTCTAGCAATAGAGTGCTGGTTCGAGTCCGGTCATCGGCAAATTCCTAACCGAATGTTTCTTAAGAAACATTCGGTTTTTTTAAGCTCAAAAAATTTTAAAGGAAATATTATGAACCCTATTGGTATGCAGCTCGTGTGGATTACTGTCTCGAATATTAATAGTGCTATTAAATTTTACACAGAGATTATGGGCTTCGAACTTCGTGAGTTTAATGAACATTTTGGATGGGCCGAGCTTTCAGGCAAGGAAGGGGCGCGTTTAGGCCTAGCTCAGGCTAATGCTGATTTTGGCTATAAGCCTGGAACTAATGCAATTGTAACAATTACAGTGGATAATATTGAAAAAGCGTGTGAAGAATTAGAACGCAAACAAATCAACCTGATTGATGGAATTATTGAAATACCAGGTGAGGTTAAGTTGCAAACATTTACAGATGTTGACGGTAACATTTTTCAGCTATGCCAGCGATTAAAATAACTATACCTGAAAACAAGAAGTTTTTTACCAAGGTTAGAGATAGTCTAAGCCTTCAGTTAATTCTTCATTCTAACAAGGCAAACTTTAATGTGTGAATTCATTTTAGATTGAATCGATTTAAAACGTTCTTCTAACAAATGAGGGCGGTTTTTAAAAGCTATGCACATCATTGATGGATGCCTTTTTTTCATTTTTTGATAGAGATTAATCCATGCTAGTCGCGTTAATAAATTACGAAGCTGTGCAGAATATAGAAATTTAAGTGATAGACAAGAAAGACACTTTATAACAAACACTAGTACTTCATAAACTTAGTTACCCGTATTCTTCAAATCCGAGAATTTTTTGAAAGCCAGAATGATAAAAAATTTTTGCTAAGGAACGCCATCTCGGGAATACTTAATAAAAGCCAACCTTACCCTATTATATACAAGCCTTTTTTTAATAATTAAAGCACATCAGAGAATTTTTATAGATATCTATAGAGCAGGGCATTTC